>NZ_JAIVFR010000594.1 GCF_020829685.1 Nostoc sp. CHAB 5715
GAATTAATTACGAATTACTAATAATATTGTCAGGACTTTTTAACAGAATTTTGAGAGTTGCTTTCAGCAAGTACTTCAAATTGACCCATGCAACCGTTTTCTGCGATCGCATCCTGATGGGGATGGAACATATACTTACCTGGGTAGCGAAAAGCAAATTCCAAGATGTGCCTTTCTGCTACACCCATCGTAATCACATCAGTTTTTTCGCTAGGAGTCATACTCATGCCATAGCGATAAACATCAAAGAAGTTGGCGTGGAGATGAAACGTCACCGCCGGTTCGTATTCAATGATGTTGAGGACATACAGCCGAATCAACTGATCTTTATAAATATGAATGGGATGATGCATGTAATAGTGAGGCAGACCGTTGAAGGCGTAATAATCATTATGGCTATCATCATTCACGTCATATCCACCCATCACTAGCACCATCTCATCAGCCGGGGGACGGGGAGTAGGTGGATCGATGATGAACATCCCATACAGTCCCTTGGCGATGTGGCGGGTGACTGGTTCAATATGGCAGTGGTATAAGTGAACGCCATAGGGTTCAGCATCAAATTCATAAATTGTGGCTTTCCCGTTGCTGATTGGGCGAACACCATCCATTTCTGCCGGATGAACGCCATGAAAATGTAAAGAGTGAGAATGTCCCGCATTGTTGAGAAATAGTACCCGGATGCGATCGCCCTGTTTTGCCCGTAGCGTTGGCCCTGGTATGCGACCGTTTAAATCCCAGATGTTGTAAGAGACAGCACTATTGAGCTTTATTATGGAAGTACCCGCAATTAACTGAAATTCCCGGATAGTCCGCCCATTTTCTTGCTTTACCGTCCCATAATCAAAATCCCTTAACATCCTTATCGGGTTAGTAACGTCGTCTGGTGCTGACCTCTCGAATGGTGGCACTTTGACGATTGACTTACTTTGTAGATGTAGCATCTGCCAAAGTCCAGCTGCACCAATCACTCCAGCACCTGCTAGTCCCACCTGCAATAATTGACGGCGGCTCCAAGGTTTTCCGTTACCTAGAGCGAAGTTGTTGGGCATGACATTTAGTTACGGTTAGCGCCAAAAAAGAATTGCAAAATATTTGCAATTGCTTCTAAATATTAGAGGAATTAATAATTATTGTCAATAATTTTATAGTGCTTCCAAACTGCTACTGAAGTTATTAAGTAGCTGGACAAAAATATTTACAGTCATTGCGTTCGCCCCTAGCGTTCCCGTTGGCGCAGCCTAAGAAGAGAAGGGTACGAAGTGAAGCAATCGCAGAGGTTGAGATTGCTTCATTCCGTTTCACTCCATTCGCAATGACATTGTGTAATTAATTTTGTCCGACTATTTAAATCTAGAGAAAAGAAGAATTTTTTCCTGAAAACTTTAGCCCAATTTTATTAAATATTACAGCATTTATACAATGACTTCTGTATAAATAAGGTTCAAAGACAACTAACTGTTTCATACCTATTCCTGATATGCTTGTTACCTTAGCAATACTTGAAGGACAAACAATCAGGATGAGAGGATATTTTAGAAGTAGGTTTTGGTCATGCTGAATGCAGCAAAGTGTAGTATTCGTAAGGTATAAATTATGTCTAAAATTACCCTTAAGTCAAAACGCGCATCACTCATCCTCATAGGGGTTCTGAGCTTTTATCTAGTTGTTGGAGCATCTGCGCCAGCCTATGCTATGCACATTATGGAAGGCTACTTACCAGGAAATTGGGCGCTTTTTTGGTGGATAGTAGCGTTACCATTTTTTGTTTTAGGATTGCGATCGCTAACTCGCATCACCCAAGCCAACCCGGAACTAAAATTACTCTTAGCATTGGCGGGAGCTTTTACCTTTGTGTTGTCGGCGTTAAAAATGCCCTCAGTCACGGGTAGTTGTTCCCATCCTACAGGTACTGGGTTAGGAGCAGTACTATTTGGGCCGTTAGCAATGTCAGTGTTGGGTAGTTTAGTTCTGTTATTTCAAGCGCTGCTACTAGCTCATGGCGGTTTGACGACATTGGGGGCAAATGCGTTTTCAATGGCGATCGCAGGCCCATTTGCCGCCTACTGGATATATCATTTGACGATGCGCCTAACTGGTAAGCAAAAAATAGCGATCTTTTTAGCCGCAGCCATAGCAGATTTACTCACATACATTATTACTTCTATCCAACTCGCCTTGGCTTTTCCCGCCCCAGTTGGTGGGTTTATTGCTTCATTCATCAAGTTTGCCGGGATTTTTGCAATTACTCAAGTTCCTCTAGCAATTAGCGAAGGGTTGCTGACTGTGCTGGTATGGAATTGGCTACAATCTTATACGCCTCAAGAATTGGAATTTTTAAAATTAATTCAACGGGAACCTCAACACAATGAAACAGTCTAAAAAGGGATTGAGTAATTGGCTTTTAATAGTAGCGGTGATTGCTTTAGCAGTTGTACCCTTAATATTTGTACGTGGTGGGGAATTTACAGGTTCAGATGCTCAAGCCGAAAAGGCGATTGGTGAAGTACACCCAGGATATCAACCCTGGTTTAAACCCCTGTTTGAACCCCCTAGTGGTGAAATAGAAAGTTTATTATTTTCTTCACAAGCGGCTTTGGGCGCTGGAGTTATTGGTTATGTCATTGGTTTATATAAGGGGCGTTCCCAGCAGCAAAGGAATAAGGAATGAGTCTGCAAATAAATACCCTTGCTTATACGAATCGATTGCGGTGGTTAGCACCGGAGCAGAAATTGGTGTTTGCGATCGCTCTGCTAATCATCGCTGCCTTTACTCATCCCTTAGTTCAAGTTTTGATTGCAGTTTGGATGAGTACTTGGACAATTATCTATGCAAGTATTCCTAGCAAAATTTATTTCAAACTAGTGTATGTTGCTAGTTTTTTTTGGTTGACAAGTTTACCAGCTTTAATCATCAATGGCGTAGATATTTCTCAATTACATTTAGTGCAAAAGGACTCAGTAATAGGATTGGATATTGGTTCATATTATCTGTATATCAGTGCTCACGGTCTTCAGCAGGGATTGACAATTTTCACACGAGCGATCGCCTCTCTTTCCTGCTTATATTTTATCATGTTAACTATCCCCTTTACCGAGCTTTTACAAGTCCTGCGTCGCGTGGGTTTTCCTGTGTTGCTAACCGACCTATTATTACTAATGTACCGCTTTATTTTCGTCCTATTAAACACAGCCGCAGAATTGTGGACTGCTCAACAATCTCGTGGTGGCTACTGCACTTTTAGCATTGGGATGAAAAGTTTAGCTTTGTTAATTGGACAATTACTCAAACGAACCCTAGAAAACTATCGTCAAGTATCCTTGACTTTGGCATCACGGGGCTTCAATGGAGAATTTAAAGTTTGGCATCCTCATCGCTACCATTTATCCAAGCGATATGCCATCGAAGCAATTTTAGGATGTGCGTCATTAATCGCCTTGGATTGGTACGATCATGCAACAATTTTTACTCGAATTTGAGCAATTACATTACACTTATCCAGGCGCACAACAATCAGCTTTGAATGGTTTAAATCTGAGGATTCCTTTTAACAAAAGATGTGCCTTAATTGGGCAAAATGGTTGTGGTAAAACCACATTGTTTTTATTAGCTAACGGTCTATATAAACCTTATAAAGGTAAAGTATCTTGGCAAGGAAAACCTCTGCAATATGACCGTCAATCACTGATGAAATTACGCCAACAAGTAGGGCTAGTTTTTCAAGATCCAGAGCAACAACTGGTAGCTTCTACTGTTGAAGAAGATATTTCTTACGGCTTGTGTAATTTAAGATTGCCAACAATAGAAATTAAACAGCGAGTTGAGCAAGCCTTAATAGAATTTGGACTTACCGAATTAGCTCAAAGACCAGTCCATCATCTTAGCTTAGGACAAAAAAAGCGAGTTTCCATAGCTGATGTTATGGTGCTAAAACCAGAACTCTTATTGTTAGATGAACCAACAGCCTATTTAGATAAGTTGCATACTCGTAACTTGATGACAACTCTAAAAAAGATTCATGCAGACGGTACAACTATACTTATGGCAACCCATGACCTTGATTTAGTTTATCGTTGGGCAGACTGGATATTTGTAATGGATAGGGGACAACTTGTGATGGAGGGAAAACCGCAAGATGTGTTTACCCAGCGTGAAGTTCTCGAAGATTTACAGCTAGGAGTGCCATTGATATATGAGATGCTATTTGCTGAGGGATCACCCGAAGAAGAACCAGTTTTAGAACGTTTGCGGCAAAGGATATTTAACTTATTCCGTTACTTTTAGTAAGGTAAATTTATTCAATATGAGAATCAAAAGCCAAATTAGACAATAGATTTGATATACACTTGTCAAATACAAAGTTGCTCGTATATCCTCTTGCGATCAAGCGGCTTCAGCCCTTATTACAATTACCACAGCAGAAATTAGATTTAAAGTGGGTAATATTATGTTTATATTTTTGCCTCTCATTTGTTTAATTACTATTTTTTTGTTAATTAATAAAAAACGTACCGATTGGCGTGAGTCGCTGATATTAGCATTTACTTACTGGGGAATTTTACTTACTGCAATCACCGAATTTTTAAGTCTTTTTAAATTAATTACTTTTGGCTGGATATTAGGAACTTGGGGATTGATATGTATCATATTAATTTATATATACTTTCGGCTAAATCACCAAATAATACCGACTTCAGAGCCAAGAAATTCTTCTCAAATAAAGAAAGATATTAAAATTAAACCCTTCGTAAATTTATTGTTATGTGGCATAGGTTTCGTTGTAGCGATAGTTGGATTAATTGCCATC
>NZ_JAIVFR010000595.1 GCF_020829685.1 Nostoc sp. CHAB 5715
AGTGCTTTGAATAATCGCCGCTTGACGTAGTGTCTCCAAAACTTGGGGCGACTGTTCTTTGAATAACTCCTGCTTGCCTTTGTACTCACCAATAAGCCGGATGGTACGCAGTAGATTTTGAGTAATTGGCTGGCGTTCGATAAAGCCTGGTTCAAACGACTGCATCGACAGTTCCTATCAACTTAACTTCACCATATTCTCATCAGATTCCTCGCCCCGTGAAAACCCCAACATCAGGTATGGGGGTAAGGGGTGTTTGCGTATTTATTCGCCGCCAAACTTGTTTCAAAACACTGCTGAGTGAGTGCGAACGCGAACAGCGTTCCGTAGGAAAGCCCACCGTACTCCTCCGGAGAAGGAAGCTACGCGTAGCGTATCGAAGAGTTGGTATCGCCAATACTCAAGCCTGCTGGTTGGAGTTATACTATACCCCACTTCCCAAAGTTATATATTCCATACGATTACTCGGTTGCTGGTTGATAGATTTGTCGTAACTCCTCAACAGTACTAGCGGTATCTATCGCCTCTAAAATTGCTTCTAATAAGTTTACATCCTCGATTTGCTCAATTTCAGGTAATAAGTTTTGCCCCTTTGAGCCAAATTTGAGTTTTAATCCCAGGGATATACCTTTTACAAGTGCTTCCTGCTTACCTTTTTCAATACCAAATCGCTCAAACGAAGTAATATACCGCATACGTTGCTCCGCTTCTAATTGTTCTACTTCCCGCCGAAACTCTCGCTCCAAATCTTGAGGGAGCGTTAATAACCAGTCTACAAAAGCTAACAAATTGAGAACATCCTCGCGCTCAAACCCTTGCTCGTACAATCTCCGTACTAAAGTCAGTTTCTGCTGCTTGCGTTGTAACCTATCGTTACGGGTTTCTAATGCTGCCAGGTGTGCCATCACCACAGTAGCAAACGGGTTGCGACTGGCTTCCAGTTCGGACTGCCGTTGTTGATAGTCTACCAACTTCACAATTGGAAACTGAAAATCTACTGTACAACCAAATAACTGGTAGCCAAATTGGTTTGGTCGCCATGTTGCGCGTTCATCACCCAGTACCGCAAGTGATGCAACCGATCGCTTGTATCTATCGTAGATGCGATAATTATACGTGTACATCCTCTGGGTAAAATCGCTTTCTTCCTGAGCTTGTATCTCTATATGCACAAGAACCCAGACTTCTTCACCCCCACTGCGATAAATTTTTACTAATTTATCAACCAACCGCTTTCCCAATTCTGCATCCCGCACTACCTGCTGGAGTTCCTTGTCTAAAAATTCGGGTTTTTGCGTCCAGTCAATCTCCCTATGCGCCTGCGGGAAGAAAAACCGCATAAAATCTTCAAAATATCGCTGGATTATGTCCTTCCAGGGCGAATCGAATTCGGTCTGAGGGTTGGTCATACTGGAAATTTTCAAGAGACAAACCGCACTTTATCAGACGGGCGTAACGCGCTAATTAATTTGTGCTAGTCATCCCCAAAAAGATTATCCAAATCTTTAGATGAAGTCTTACCCTGAATCAAAGTATTTGGTCGCTCTATTAGTTGCGCTGACTCTAAAATATTTGACTGTAAAGTTGTATTCCCATTATTGGCTCTTGCATCAGCTGGAACCGGATCTGGAGGAGTCAATTGTGGTGCAACATAATTTGGCAACACAAACTGTGGTTGTTCCACAGACATAGCCAAACGCATATTACTGCCGTGTTTATTCAGGCAATCCTGCGCCTCCCAACACGCAAAACGCAGCTGCTCTTGAGTATACTTCCCACTGTGGTATCGGGCATAAGGCAACAAAGCCGACAATGCCTCAAATCGCCTCAAAAAATCTACGTATTTTGCACCACTATTTAAATCGACTGTTGAGGAATCAAGCCATGTTAACCAACACAAATTGTGCATAAATTGCACTCAAACTGTGCCAAAGCTGCACTAGGTGCTACCCCAAAGACAGATTTCGGGTGGAGAGTATAAAATAGTCGTACTCACTACGGTTATTTGCCCTACGCGTTGCCTGTGGCAATGCCAAGAGTCGCTCGTCACAAATAACCTGCGTTCGCCCCTTCGGGGGAATATCGCGGATGCTTCTATCAGCAATAAAAGCATTCACTACAGTTAATCTTCCCATCAATTAGCACAAACACACCATGAAAACCACGATGATTCAACTCAAATATGACATACGGCTACGCGATCGCCCGTACCAAAAAACTCAAACGCCACAATCTTGTAGGTAGTGAAGCGCATACTGCCCGAACACGTGAAACACCTAACGCTGACCCAGAAAAGCAAAATATCAGGCTCATCGGCAGCACTGAACAAAACGAATGTTTGGAGGATTTGGTGCTGGCTAAGATTGGGCAATACGAACAAAAGCGAAAAGTCAGAACTGATGCTGTCTACTGTGTCGAGATTCTCCTCACAGCATCACCTCAGTACTATCGTCCAGATGACCCAACTCGCGCTGGGTACTACCACGAAGACAAACTTAAACAATGGGTTGATGCAAACCTCAAATGGTTACAGGAGACTTACCAAGACCGAATTGTGAGGTGCGAGTTGCACTTAGATGAGGCGACACCACACTTGCACGCTTACCTCGTACCCCTCGACAAGGATGGACAACTCCGGTGTAATCATTTCTTCGACGGTCGCCAAAAGATGATGGCTTTTCAGGATGACTACCACACCGCGATGCAGCATCTGGGGTTAGAAAGAGGCATCAAGGGTAGCAAAGCCCAACACCAGGATATAAAAGACTTTTACCGAATTGTGGAAGAGGGGAAAGACCTAGAACCTGGGAAACTTACAAGCGAACAACTTCAAGCTAAAGCTGCTGATAGAGACAGGGCTATTAGAAAGAAAAAGGAGATGGAAGCGACTGCTAAACAACTGGTCAAAGAAAATGAAGCACTAGAAGCACGCATTCAACAGTTGTCAGCCGAAAACCAACAGTTGCGTTCTGAACTTAAGCAACTTGCTGACCAACTCCGAGACCTTCCCCTAGAAGATGTGGCTTGGCATTTGGGACTAACTCAAGATACCAAGGGCAATCTCCGGTGGAAAGGTGTGAACCACATCATTAATATAGATGGTTCTAAATGGTATGACTTCTCCAAGAGTGTGAATAAAGGTGGCGGCGGGGCTATCGACCTGGTGATGCACGTAAACGGGTGCAACTTTAAAGAAGCGATCGCGACTTTAAATGACCGCTTTGGTGAGTCGGGAATGCTCAGGGCTGCCACCCACCATGCCAGGGAACAGGCTGCTGAGATTGCCCGAACAGAACCAACGCCCCAGTTTGTACCACCAGTAAAAGATGAAAACCAATGGCAGGCGGTTCACAACTATTTGACCAAAAAACGGGGGTTGCCATCAAGCTTAGTACAAGCACTTCATGAGCGAGGATTTGTTTATGCCTCGGAGCAACAAAACGCAGTGTTTCTGATGCGGGGGCTGAACGGTGAAACTAGGGGTGCATTTTTGAGAGGGACGCGAGGGAAGGATAACACCTTCATGGGGTATGAGAAAGGAAGCAAACGCACTGATGGGTGGTTTTGGTTTGGCTTGGGCGGTCAACCAAATGGCGAAATTCAAAGGGCAGTATTGTGTAAATCCCCCATTGAGGCTCTGTCATTGGCAACATTTGAACTGGAGGTGGAGCAAGGAATGCTCAAAGAAAGGACAATGTATTTGGCAGTGGATAGTCCCAGAAGCTTGCCTGTAGATTTTCTCAAAACTGTTCCCACAGTGGAAGTGGCATTTGACAATGATGACGCTGGTCATGAAACTGCACGAAACATTAGGGAACTGTTACCGCAGGCTACTTTGGTCAAACCCAAAGCCCAAGATTGGAATGCGGCACTGTGTGCAATACCAAAGTGCCAGGAGCAACAGAGGCACACTCAGCCGCAGAGGCAGGGACTGGAACTGTGAGCAAATCAAAAATTACTCCTTCTAAAAATCAAAAACGCTTTTTTTAGCATAGGAGAGCGCCTTTCATTCACTAGCTGCCAAAGCTCAGGAGAAGTTGTGAGCTTATCTATTCTCTAGAACTAATCTAATACGTGATTTAGCTATTGCAGGGTTGGCTCCTGTAGGCTTGGGGTATCAGTACCAATGTGTGATTAGTAAAGCTAATAATTATTCATTTGGTTTCAAAGATGGTAACTTCACAGGCGGTTTCAGTCAGTCCACTGTACTACGTTTGTTAGGTGGCTCCTCCATAGCTAAGTACGTACCGGGCTATGGCACGATCAATCGGATCTGCACTTCTCAACACTTGGTTCATCCAAACCGTACGTTCACGTACACCTAACACGCTTGCAGCAAGTATAAGTTCTCTCGCCGTGATTCAATATATGGTGCAAGAGTATGAGCTATTGCTGTATAAGCTAGGGAGTCAACCAGATATCTGGCTAATCAAAGGGCTAGCTCATCGTTGTGCCCACTGTGGCACGTTGATGCGACCGCATCCTAATAAAAAAATTTTTCCAGAAGGGCGCTGTCCAATCCGCCAGTGTAACAGCCGCAAAAGAGCAAAAGTTTTGGAGAAGTTAGACCCAACTCAAGACCGTTTGTTGATTGCCAAGCCTCAAATTCTCACCTACTGGACTGGCCCGGCAATTGATGAATTAGAAATTTTTGATACAGCTCGACAACACGGGCTAAATGCTGAATTGTATCCAGAATCTGATTTATGTGATGTGTCGATAAATGAACGGGCAATTGGTATTGATGCTAAATCTTACACAAGTCCTGTATCTCTAGCTCTACGCCTCAACCGTAGCATT
>NZ_JAIVFR010000596.1 GCF_020829685.1 Nostoc sp. CHAB 5715
TGACAAAAGTAACTCTCATGTCGTGGTTATCGGTGCGGGAATAGGTGGACTGACTGCTGGAGCATTATTAGCTCATAGAGGTTACAGCGTCTTAATTTTTAATTCGCAACAAACGCAGTCCCCTAGCTGACAAAACTTTGTCCCGTTCTGCATCATATTCAGCTTGTTGTTCATGAATTTTGCCATCTACTTCTATCACTAATGCAGTTGCGTGACAGTAGAAATCTGCAATAAAGCCATTGATAATCTGCTGACGGCGAAAGTGTAAACCATTCAGGCGATTAGCACGAAGATGTTGCCAAAGAATTTTTTCTTCTGGTGTCATTTGCTGACGAAGTTCTTTGGCACGTTGTACTTTAACTAAGTCTGCTTTGTATCCGATTACAATATTGCGAGTTCCCTCTTTTTTCAGTGGATAGGGTTCTTCGGGTGTTGGATTATTCATTTATGAAGTATGAAAATAGGTGTTTATTTTTAAATGATGTGTGACCTCTCCCCCAACCCCTCTCCGAAGCGGAGAGGGGAGCCGGATTTCTCCCCCTTCCCTTGCAGGGAAGGGGGTTGGGGGGTTAGGTCTGTGTGCGAAGTGAGAGGGTGCGATCGCAGTTCACTACCTTTACTTATCCCAAATAAGGACATCAGATAATTTTTAGTATAAATTAAATAAATAACTCCTGTCTGATATTTTAACTATCTCTCAGATAAAAGCCTTGTAAAGTTGCTTTTTAGTCTGGCTAAGTTTTAAAACATCAAATTGAATTTCTACCTATTATTACTTAATTTAGATTATGCAAAAGAACGTAGCATTACGCAAAACCGATCAAGGCTGGAAATTTATTGATGAGTCTGAATTAGAAACTTTTGTTTGGGATAATTTAGAAGAAATATTTGAACTAAAGCCCTTAACGTATATAAACAATGGTCGCCTTTTCCTTCTCTATGAAATGTGCAACCTGCTTGTTCTAAAAGCTTAATTAACTCCTTTGGTTTCAGGAAAAGTATATTTTTATACCAATTTTGTATGAAGATGCACAGAATATTATACGAACCGCCAAGTACGCCAAGAGCGCCAAGAATAGAGAGTTACTCATTTAGTGCAGCTTCACATTAAATTGGTATTAGGCATAAACCTTCCTTAATTCATATATCTCTAAATCTTGTTCTTTTTCTTCAACAAATAAAAATTCATGTAATTCATCTATTGAAACGGGAGATTTATAAATATTACTTTCAGACTCATAAACCACTTCAAAAGATTCAATTGCTTCTTTCAGTTTTTTAATTGCATCTTCTTGACTATTTCCCTGCCCGACAATGCCGTTTTCTAAACATAAAGCAACCCAATAGCCAGAATTTTTTCTGAGTACGACGGTATAAAAATTCATTCCTTCCTCCAACTTAATAAGTATTTTTTAAGGTTTCTTCTAATATAAACGGAGATTCTTTAGGAAAGAAATTTAATTTAATCCCTGTTTCATCAGATGCTTTGAGACGAGCTTTTCGATAACAATCTTCAAATACTTCTGCAAGTAGAGGTTGCAAACTAGGACTATCTTCTAATAATGTTTCAATACAGATACGTTGTTCAGAAATGGTACTGCGCCAACTTTCACTACGTTTTTCTGGTTGATATTGCCATTTCAGCAAGTGCATTAATAGTAGAATTAATCTATTTTTTAACTCGCGTTTTTCACTTCTACCCATGCTTTCAATTTCTTCAATTAGATTAGCTACATCTATTTGATTAAAATTATTTTCTTTTAACTGCTGGGCAATTGTTTGTGTCCACAAGTAAAAGTCTTGTTCATAAAGGTTTTTTTCATTTATAAAAGATGAACTGGTCATGAATATTCCTCTTGGAAACGCTAAAAATTAGGTGGGCATAACACCCACCTAATTAAACTATACTAACAAAGCCTGCTCCTCCTTAGAAATTACGCGCCCTTCATCCTCAAAACCGGCAATTTGATCAAAGTTCAAATACCGATACAAATCATCTGCAAAAGGATGAATTCTACTCGCCACAATATCCAAATATTCTTGCACTGTGGGAAGCCGCCCCAGCAGCGCACAAACTGCGGCTAATTCTGCTGAACCAAGATACACTCGCGCATCTTTACCCATGCGATTATTGAAGTTGCGGGTAGAGGTAGAAAATACTGTTGTGCCATCAGCAACTCGCGCCTGATTACCCATGCATAAACTGCATCCCGGCATTTCTGTACGCGCACCCGCAGCCCCAAAAACGCTGTATACACCTTCTTCTTTTAATTGGTGTTCATCCATGCGCGTTGGTGGTGCTATCCACAGGCGAGTTTTCACTTCACCTGCACCTTCCAAAACTTTCGCTGTTGCCCGATAATGACCAATATTCGTCATACAAGAACCGACGAATACTTCTTGCACTGGATCATTAGCAACTTCCGATAATAATTTAACATTATCGGGGTCATTGGGAGCAGCAACAATTGGCTCTTTGATTTCGTTCAAATCAATTTCAATTATTTCGGCATACTCGGCATCGGCATCGCCTTCTAATAATACGGGATTTGCTAACCATTCTTCCATCTTTGCCACACGGCGCAGCATGGTACGCGGATCGTGATAGCCCCGTGCTATCATATTTTTCAGTAGCGCTACATTAGAACGCAGATATTCTGAAATTGTCTCTACACTCAGCTTAATTGTGCATCCGGCACAAGAACGTTCGGCACTGGCATCGGTGAGTTCAAAGGCTTGTTCAACTTTTAAATCTGGCAATCCTTCTATTTCCAGAATTCGCCCAGAGAAGCCGTTTTTCTTGTTCTGCTTTTCTGCTGTCAGCAAACCTTTTTGAATTGCCACGTAGGGAATGGCATTCACGACATCTCGCAGGGTGATACCTGGTTGCAATTCACCTTTAAATCTTACCAATACTGACTCTGGCATATCTAAAGGCATGACACCCAAGGCGGCTGCAAAGGCTACCAACCCAGAACCGGCGGGGAAGGAAATACCCAAGGGGAAGCGAGTGTGAGAGTCGCCGCCAGTTCCCACGGTGTCGGGTAGCAACATCCGGTTTAACCAAGAGTGGATGATACCATCACCGGGACGGAGGGCGACACCGCCACGAGAGGCAAAGAAGTCAGGGAGTTCGTGATGGGTTTGGATGTCTACTGGTTTGGGATAAGCAGCTGTGTGGCAGAAACTTTGTATCACTAAGTCTGCACTGAAACCAAGACAGGCGAGTTCTTTTAATTCGTCGCGGGTCATTGGGCCTGTGGTATCCTGAGAACCAACGGTAGTGATGATGGGTTCGCAGGATGTGCCGGGACGCACACCAGGTAATCCGCAAGCTTTACCTACCATTTTTTGTGCTAGGGTGTAGCCTTTGCCTGTATCAAAGGCTTGCTGGGGACGGGTGAAAACGGTGCTGGGTTTTAAACCAAGTGCTTGACGGGTTTTATCGGTGAGGGTACGTCCGATAAGTAGGGGGATGCGTCCACCTGCGCGGACTTCATCAAGGATGGTGTCAGGTTTGAGGGCAAAGGTGGAAATGACTTCGCCTGCAACGTTAGTGATTTCGCCTTTGTAGGGATGGATGGTAATTACCATGCCGGTTTCTAGTTTGGTGACATCGCACTGAATAGGCAAAGCACCGGCATCTTCTGCTGTGTTAAAGAAGATAGGCGCGATCGCACCACCTAAAACATAACCCCCAGCGCGTTTGTTTGGCACAAAAGGTATATCATTTCCCAAATGCCACAATACGGAGTTGATGGCAGATTTACGCGAGGAACCTGTACCAACTACATCCCCCACGTAAGCTACAGAATGCCCTTTTTTCTTAAGTTCAGCAATGGTTGCCAAACTTCCCGGTTGCCGTGACTCTAACATCACTAAGGCGTGTAAGGGAATATCTGGGCGAGTTGTGGCGCTTTGGGCGGGGGATAAGTCGTCGGTGTTGGTTTCGCCAGGAACTTTAAAAACGGTGACAGTAATCGCTTCTGGAACTGTGGGGCGAAGGGTAAACCATTCAGCTTCCGCCCAAGAGTCAATCACCCGTTTGGCGAAAGGATTGGTTTTAGACAACTCTAAAACATCGTGGAAGGCGTCATACACCAAGAGGATTTTGCTTAAAGCGTTGGCGGCGTAAGCGGCGATGGGTTCCTTTCCTTGTCCGCCCATCACCAGAGGTGTTTGGGATGAGTCTGAGAGAGATACAGTAGGCCATTGCAGCAAATTAATTAAAGCTTGCACATTGTAACCACCTATCATCGTCCCCAGCAATTGCACCGCTTCTATGCGCGAAACCAAGGGACTGGTGATTTCCTTTTTGGCAATGGCCGTGAGAAATCCAGCTTTGACATAAGCTGCTGGATCAACACCAGGAGAAACGCGATCGCTCAATAAATGCAATAATATCTCCTCTTGACCCTTTGGCGGATTTTTCAGTAATTCACATAATTCTGAGGTTTGCTTCGCATCCAATGGTAAAGGGGGAATACCGAGTGCTGCTCTTTGGGCAACGTGTTTACGATATGATTCCAGCATTTTTATGTTCTCCATTGGGCTTTTCTCCCTTCAATTATGAAATATTTTTAGGCAATACTTGGCTATAAAAGTTTAGCTTACTTTTATCATGAAAGCCTTACTGGTAATCAGTTGTTTGTAGTTTTTTTTACAAAAAAAAGGCAGAGGGCAGAGGGCAGAAGGCTTTTATGAAAGAAGTATTAATAAAAACTTTAGTTGTGGGTCTAAAGCCCACTAGTATAAAAAGAATTGTGTCGAGCGGAAAGTGCCAAGAGACACAAGGCA
>NZ_JAIVFR010000597.1 GCF_020829685.1 Nostoc sp. CHAB 5715
CCCTCAGAGACGACTATGATCAACATGGGTGTTTTAAGATTAGGTATTGGGGAATTATTGGCGGCGATCGCATTAAAGGGATCTGAAAAGAGACACGATTAATCGCGTCTGTACAGGAGTTAGGAGTGAAAAATTATGAGTAATGAATAAAGTTAGAAGTCATGAGCGAGGAAGAAATAACTCCTAACTCTTAACTCATAACTCCTAACTCTTAACTCATAACCCCTAACTCTTAACTAAAAACTTTTATGACTGAACTGCTGCAAAAAGTACGAGTAATTGATCCAGTTTCTAAAATCGATGAACTATTTGACGTGCTGATTGCTGATGGTTATATCCAAGAAGTGGCTTCGCACATTACTGACATTAGCCCCGATACTCCAATCAGAGATTGTCGGGGATTAGTTATCGGGCCGGGGTTGGTGGATTTGTACAGTCACTCCGGTGAACCAGGGTTTGAAGAACGTGAAACCCTGTTGTCTCTCTTACAATCTGCTACTGCTGGCGGCTTTACCAGGATTAGCATCTTACCCAATACATCCCCAGCTATTGATAACCCTGCACTTGTAGCACAGTTGCAGCAGAAGAAGGCAGAGGGGCAGAGGTCTATGGCAGGAACCCATAACGCGGGACGGGGAGGCAGGGGGGCAGAGGAGAATTTGTCTCCCTTGCTCCCCTGCTCCCCTGCTCCCCTGCTTCATATCTGGGGTGCGATTACCCTAGATGTTGCTGGGAAGCAAATGACGGAATTGGCAGATTTAGCGTCTGCTGGAGTTGTTGGTTTTAGCGATGGTAAGCCTTTAGAGAATTTGGCGCTGGTGCGGCGAGTGTTAGAGTATGTCCAGCCGTTGGGTAAACCAGTAGCATTTTGGCCTAGCGATCGCCAGTTAGCAGCAAATGGTGTAATGAGAGAAGGGCCAGATGCTCTGCGTTTCGGTTTACCCCCAATACCCGCCAGCGCAGAAACTACTGCCATCGCAGCTATGCTTGAATTGGTTGCAACCATCGGTACACCAGTCCATATTATGCGCGTCTCCACATCTCGCAGCGTGGAACTAATCGCTTCAGCTAAGGCTGCTGGTTTACCCATCACCGCCAGCACCACCTGGATGCACCTTTTACTGGATACAAAAGCAATTAAGAGTTATAACACTAGCTTGCATTTAGAGCCGCCTTTAGGAAATCCTAGTGATGTGGCGGCGTTGCGTGCAGGGGTGCGTGCAGGTGTGATAGATGCGATCGTTATTGACCACACACCCTACAGCTACGAAGAAAAAGTCCAAGCCTTTGCCGAAGCACCTCCAGGAGCAATTGGTTTAGAGTTAGCGTTACCTTTGCTGTGGCAATATCTCGTTGAAACTGAGGAATTTACCGCTTTAGAATTATGGCGGGCATTGAGTATCAGCCCAGCAGAGTGTTTAGGGCAAAAAGTCAGTGCGATTCTACCTCATCAACCAGCAGAACTTACTTTATTTGATCCCCAGCAAACCTGGAAAGTCGAACGGAAAAGTCTTTATACACTTTCACAAAATACACCTTGGTTAGGACAACAAATGAAAGGTCATGTTGTGCAAACCTGGCGTTGAAAAATGCAAAATACTCTAAAAGCTATAACCTTTTTCTAGCAACGCGATCGCTATTGATTACGCACCTACACCTCAGTCGGACTCTAATTCATGCCCAATTCTGACGGCTAATACCTTTCTTCTTTTTTGTTAAAGAACTCCAATAAATAAATTATCCAATTTCTGGACTTGATTACGAATTTCTCTCCCCCTGCCCCCTGCCCCCTGCCTCTAAAGCGATGAGATATTTTTTAGGAAGTCCCTTAAACTTCTCTACCGCCTGTATGTGAAGAAGTTAACGTTAATAGATAGCCGTCCGGCCCAGTCAAAGTAAATGAACTGTGGATTCTGCCTGTTTCAATCTCAGAAACAGTCAGCCCCCACTTCTTAAAAGTATCTCTGGTGGCAAAAACATCATCTACCATCAGATCAAAAGGCGCATTAATTCCAGGAGCGATCGTCTCTGAACTTGTTCTCAAAACTAAATGCGTTCCTCCCCGTAATTCTAAAACAGCTAATTGTTCTGATTGGGCGATCGGGCGCAGCCCTATCTTAACGAAAAAATCGCTAGCCTCTGGTACATTACTCACATATAATCTCACATGCCCAATCGCCACCGGGGGACGGGTATTCTTTTCTTGTGCAATAGTTTCTGGTAGTGACATAGCTTTAATCCAAAAATCTTTAGTTACCGTTTAACTGCTTTATAAAACTTACCTAGTAGTCTGGCAAGGCAACAATGCTTGGTGAGGGTGGGGAGTAGGGAGTAGGGAGTGGGGAGTAGGAAAAGGTTTTTTCGTGTTGTCCAATTTTTGGATACCCTTCAAACTTCGCTTGGCAGACTACTAGGGCTATTTCGTTCTAGACATAAACCGCCCAGAACTAAAGTTCCTCTCTTATAGCCCAAGTCCACGCTTAGTGGACTAAAAGCCTTTATTAGTCGTCTTTAGACGACTTTTGCTATTAGCCTCAGAATTTATTCTGAGGTGGGCTAGATGAGAATGAAATAGCCCTGGTAAATAATCAGCTTTAAGTTATTTTCATTGACTACAGTTTGAATAAAAGACAAGTTAAAGAAGTCATTATAAGTTGCCAGTGGTACAGCTAAATACAAGGTTCTATTTGGATCTTCAGCACGCAACGCTGTGCGATAATTAATAAATTGTCCTAGCGCCATGTGAAATTCGGAAATTTTTGAGGCACTAACAAAATTTTTGATTTCAACTGCTATTTTTTCTCCTGCTTTTTCCGCAGCTATAAGCCTCTCTGCACCTAAATCAATCTGAATATCAACCCCACCACACCGAATATTAAGCGGATCATTGGTCACTACCCAACCCTCTTTCAGAGAGTGCAAATTTCACAATATTGTGGAATAAATCACGAGCCATAGTTTTACAGTGCAGTCACACAACCAACTCTTGCGTCGCTTTTAATACTGGTCAACATTTAGAGTGGTGTCATTGGTCAGTAAAACATTTAAACATAGATTTAAACTTGGTTTGGTAGTGACTATCGACTCCAGCACATAAACCTTTTAAATCTAGAGTTTGCTTAGATTATCCGTCTAACTACAAAACAATACAGTACTACAATACAAAATAGCGAGCGCTTGTATAAAGGTGATTGCGAAATTAGCGATACTAATTCTTAATCCCCGTCGCAGCAATACCTTGAATAAACTGACGCTGACCGATGAGAAATAATGCCATCACTGGAACTGTCGCTATTGTCACCGCCGCCATCATCAAGGGCCAATTATTCGTAAATTGCTCTTGAAACTCAGCTAACGCCAATTGCACCGTCCTTAATTCTGGTCGTGTCGTAAACACCAAAGGCTTAAACAAATCATTCCATTCACCGATGAAGGTGAACAAAAACAGCGTCACCAACGCCGGACGGGCTAAAGGTAACATTACCCGCCACAAAATTTGCAGTCGGTTCGCCCCATCTATGGCTGCGGCTTCCTCTAACTCCACCGGAATTGTCTGGAAATATTGACGTAACAAGAAAATTCCAAACCCGTTGACAGCAGTGGGTAAAATCAGCGCCCAGTATGTATTTATCAGGTGTCCCCACTTCAAAACCAAAAAGATCGGAATCACCAATAACTGAAAGGGAATCACCAAAGTTGCTAAAACGACCAATAGCAGTGCTTGGCGTCCCCGAAACTTCAGCCGTGCTAGGGCGTAACCCGCTAAAGCGGAAGTGACAATCTGAAACGCCGTCACAGCGATCGCTACCAAGGTAGAATTAGCAAACGCCAGTAAAAATTTTCCCTGTTGCCATGCAACCCGGTAATTAGCTAAAGACCAGCTATTTTTGGACAAATTTTCCGGGCTGGTGACCGTTGGTGCAAAGGAGGTGAGAAAGACCACAAACAGAGGTAGTAGAACGATAAATGCCCCTAGCAGTAACACTACTAGGCTCAAAAAATTGCCAGATTTCAGATTCGGGTTTGGTTTGAACATAACTTGAGCTGCAAAGCATTTGTTTCGCTAGTACTACATCTCACCCAGCAACAGTTAATCTATAAAGATAGTCTACTTGTTAAGTTAAATTAAACCACAGTGATTATTACCCTCAGTTCATAGGGTAAATTGAATCCTGGTGTCAAATAATCAGGTTTACAGGAGTAAAGATACCATGCCACAGCTTACAGACGAATTTAAAGAATTAGATTTCAAGAGCGAAACATACAAAGATGCTTATAGCCGGATTAATGCGATCGTCATAGAAGGGGAACAAGAAGCCCATGAGAATTACATCACACTATCCCAACTGCTGCCAGAATCTCATGATGAATTGATTCGCCTATCCAAGATGGAAAGTCGTCATAAGAAAGGATTTGAAGCTTGTGGGCGCAATTTGCAAGTAACCCCAGATTTGCAATTTGCTAAGGAATTTTTCTCTGGACTACACCAAAATTTCCAAACAGCAGCCACAGAAGGAAAGGTTGTTACTTGCTTGTTGATTCAGTCTTTGATTATTGAATGTTTTGCGATCGCAGCATATAACATTTACATCCCCGTTGCCGACGCTTTTGCCCGTAAAATCACTGAAGGAGTAGTAAAAGAAGAATATAGCCACCTCAACTTTGGAGAAGTTTGGTTGAAAGAACACTTTACAGAATCTAAAGCTGAACTTGAACTTGCAAATCGCCAGAACCTACCCATAGTCTGGAAAATGCTTAACCAAGTAGAGGGTGATGCCCACACAATGGCAATGG
>NZ_JAIVFR010000598.1 GCF_020829685.1 Nostoc sp. CHAB 5715
GCCCAATGACAAATGACTAATGCCCAATGACAAATGACTAATGCCCAATGACTAATGCCCAATGACTAATGACTAATGACTAATGACTAATGACTAATGACAATTAAGAACTTGAGACAAAGCGATCGCGCCCCCCAGTTTTTGCTTGGTAGAGTGCTTTATCTGCCTGCACAATCAAATCTGAAGGTGAGGATTCCCAAGTGGGCACAACAGTAGCCACGCCCATACTTAGTGTGACATGCTGACTCACCGCAGACCCATCGTGAACAATTTGCAAATCTTTGATTCCCTCTTGTATCGCTACGGCAACATGAACTGCGCCAGATGCAGGGGTGTATGGCATAATAACAGCAAATTCTTCGCCACCATAACGCGCTACTAAATCCTGATGTTTTTGCGCCTTGAGGCTTAATAAAGCACCCACCTTTTGTAAACAGACATCCCCAGCCGGATGACCATATTTATCGTTATAAAATTTAAAATAGTCGATATCACACAAAATCATTGACAGGGGACACTCCTTTTGTGCCAGATTAATCCACTGAGTATTGAGATAATCATCAAAACGGCGACGATTTGCCAACTCAGTTAAGCCATCTACATTAGCGAGGTGCTGCAAAGCTTGGTATGCCGCCTCTAACTGTTTGTATACTTGCGCTTGCTGTAGCAGGCGACGCAATCGCTGGCGCAATACAGGCCAGTGAATTGGCTTAGTGACATAATCAGTCGCCCCTGCTTCAAAAGCACGGTCTACGGATTCTTCATCATCCAAGCATGTGATCATCAATATGGGAGTGCGCTCCCATATCTTGGAGATCACAGTATTATTAAGAACCGACTCAGTATCAAAGGTTGCAAGGGCTGAGATTAAATTATTCCTGGCAATCTGGAGCAAGTGCTTACAGCAGGTAAAACCATCCATCACAGGCATTACAGCATCTAGCAAAATTATATCCGGTTTGATAGCCTCGTAAGCATCTAAACATTGCTTACCATCATTAACGTCAACCACTCGATAACCTTCTTGTTCCATAGCTTTACGCAACAATACTCGGATGGTCTTGTCATCATCAGCTACTAGAATTAGTGGTGGTTGCTTAGAAACAGAAAATGGAGTTATGCCTGACATGAGTTGCCTTCCACTTGCAGAACTATGCTGAAAAAGGCTGTGCAACTCAATCGCATGGGGGCGATCGCTCTTTTCATCAATGCCAGGATTTGCGGCAAAGGTGTGTCTGGCTTCACAATCAACTGTTTTTGCACAATAGAGGCTCTTGTGTTACTGAGCCAAGCAAGCGGTAGATAACTAAGTTGCATAGACAATCTATAATTGGAACACGAAGGCAATTCTTACCTTTTTGTTCACCTACGGTTAGGGGAGGAAATGTTACTTTTATATTTCCCTATTGTTAAAGTCAAATTGCGATTTTTTGAAAAATTGCAAATCTACACCTTATTTAGTTCTGTAGTTTGTTTAGAAACCTAACCATACAGCGCAAACCATAAAATCACAAGTGCGCTCAGAAGATAGTTAAGACTATATATTAATATGGGAGCATCCCACTTTTTTGCATGTCATTGCAAGCGTTGCGAACGCGAGTGCGTCTCTTAGAGTTGCAATCACAAAATCCTCCAACTCAGAGCCAGTCCATGCGATTGCAAGTCTTGGACACGCACTTGCGTTCGTCGTTCCTCCTCTCTACCAGACGCACTCGCGTTCGCAATGACAATTATTTTCTCATTAAAAAATAAAAACTGGGATACACCCTATTAATATCACTTGACTCAAATTTATTTAGTCTATTCGACAAGGGTTACTGATGTTTAGTATAATTACATAGAATAAAAAATTACCTTGGCACAAAGCTTTCTTGGAGATTAACTTTGGGTTAATAGAATAATTAAAAATTATTATTTAATTCCTAAATATTTTAGCTAAATTAAAACTTATATAGGAATCGTATTTGATTTTTGAAATTATTTACGTAGGCGGGGAGTGGGTAGAGACGCGATTAATCGCGTCTGTACGGAGTAGGGAATAAGGAATTAGGTTTTTCGAGTTGTACCGAGCTTTTTCAGAAATCAAATATTAGTCCTATAGTTATTTATTCTAAAATGTACCGACTTCCTAGCTAATATTCTATAAATTTAGAAATGCTCAATTAAGAGTTATTGAATAACTGAAAGTGAGAATTAATTCAGAATTAACATATAAAACTGCCATCTTTATTTCATCCAAAAATCAAAACCTATTTCCACTCACTAAATCTTCAAAATGCCAGACTCATTAATGTATCAGCAAGATCATTTTGTTGTTCTAGAAACAAATCAACCAGAACAATTTCTGACACAATCAGAGTTATTAGAAAAGCTCAAAACCACTCTCCAACAACTCATAATTCAAGATTTGCCGCCTGACTTGCAAAAGTTTGATACTGCGGAAGCTCAAGCACAATATTTACTTGACACCACTTGCGAATTAGATATTGCTCCTGGGCAATATTTGCAGTGGTATGCAGTTCGTTTAGAAAAGTAACTTTTTGGTTGGCGGTTAAGAAGAAAAAAGTTAATTAAGAAGTAGCATAACATACTCTTTTTTGGCATTGCTGAATTGCGGTATGAATCCAAATGTAGAGACGTTGCAATGCAACGTCTCTACAAGGATTTTGATATCATGTACAATCGTTTTCATACATGAAATCAGCAACGCCCTTTTTTTAATCTTTGGGATAAATAAAAAGAGCAAATAAGTGTGAAGTATCAGCTTTGCTTTAATTCTCAAACAATGTAAGCGCGATGCCTACGGTGGTCACTGAGCGGCTGGTGAGCGGCTTGCCCTGAGCTTGTCCTGAGCGTAGCCGAAGGGAGTCGAACCATGCCGTACCACTTCGTGGAAGCAAGCTACGCGCAGCGTCTCCAAGAGTTGTGCGGGCTACGCCTACGCTCTTTCTCCCAGGTGCGTTAAGCTACTGTTAACGCACCACTATCACCCGAAAACTACTTAGGCAAAACTTGCTCTAGTGCTGCTAAAAGTTTATCAACACTTTCCTTTCGACTATTAAAGCCCATCAATCCGACGCGCCAAACAAGACCCGCTAGTTCGCCAAGACCACCGCCAATTTCAATATTATATTCATTGAGTAACTGGCGAGCGATCGCTTTCCCATCTACTCCTGTTGGAATGCAGACAGTGGTAAGCGTTGGCAGTCTATACTCTTGTTCAACGTGCATACTCAGTCCTAAATTCTCCAACCCTTCCCAAAGATATTCTACGTTTTTCTGATGACGCTGCCAGGAGTTTGCTAATCCCTCTTCTGCAAGCAAACGCAGTGCTTCCCGCAATGCATAATATAAATTAATCGGTGCTGTATGGTGATAGGTGCGTTCAACGCCCCAATACTTACCCAGTAACAACATATCCAAATACCAGTTTGCAACCTTTGTTTGGCGCTGTTGCAATTTCTCAACGGCACGCGGACTCATTGTAAAAGGCGAAGCACCAGGCGGGCAACCCAACCCTTTTTGGCTACAACTATAAGCTAAGTCAACTCCCCAAGCATCCAAAAACAAAGGGACACCACCTAAACTTGTGACTGAATCAACTAACAACAAAGTGCCAAATTCACGACACAAATCAGCTACACCTTCCAATGGTTGACGTGCGCCGGTGGAGGTTTCGGCATGAACTAGGGCTAAAATAGTTGGACGATGAGTTTTTAAGGCAGTTTGGAGTTCATCAAGGTTGAAAACTTGTCCCCAAGGTTTGGTAATGGTTCGCACATCCGCGCCATAACGTCCAGCCATATCCACAAGGCGATTACCAAAGTAACCAGCTACACCAATCAAAACCACATCACCGGGTTCTACAGCATTGGCGATGGTTGCTTCCATTGCGGCTGTTCCCGTACCACTGACTGCAATGGTGAGTGGATTTTCTGTTTGCCATACGTAGCGTAGCAACGACTGAATTTCATCCATGAGTGCGAGAAAAGCTGGGTCAAGATGCCCAACTGGTGAGGTATTCATCGCCTGGAGAACTGTAGGATGGGCATTGGAGGGCCCAGGCCCCAACAGCAGACGGGATGGAATTTCTAGCGGTGTGAGTTGCAAGCGTCCAGAGTCGTTTATTGAAATTGTTTGCGTCATAATCTGTTTTCGCCTAGACGATACTTACCGGATCATAGAGCGATGGCTTCGCCAACGCCAGAGGCGAACGCATCACCGATGTTTTAGTGAATCTGTCATTTGCCAGAAGATGCGATTACGGCAAAGTATTACAGTGATTCAAACAAATGTGCGAGAGTATACTTATTCACTTACCCGGATACATAATTATGATTTTTGCTGGTAAACGACCAAATAATTTAGGTATTAGCAACGGTAAATTAGCACCCTGCCCTAATTCCCCTAACTGTGTTTCTAGTCAGAGTGCAGATGCAGTTCACAAAATTGCACCACTGACTTTTACATCTAGTCCAGAAGAAGCGATTAGTAATCTTAAACAGATTATTGAATCCTTACCAAGAACTAAAATAATTACCGAAAGCCAAGATTATTTATATGCAGAATTTAAAAGTGCTTTACTGAGATTTGTGGATGATGTAGAATTCTATTTAGACCGGAATGCTAATGTTATCCAAGTACGTTCAGCCTCACGCTTAGATAAAAGCGATTAGCGGTTAGCGAGCTTGCGATTAGTTTTAAACAAGCCGCCCAATATGAGCGGGGTATTAACCTCCCCAAGATTAATTTTTCGCCCACGAGGGGCGAGGCATGTACCGGGTTAAT
>NZ_JAIVFR010000599.1 GCF_020829685.1 Nostoc sp. CHAB 5715
TACTTCCAAGGGTAAAATCTTTACTGCCTTCACCAGCATCTGATTCGGGCTAGGGCTGTCGATAAAGTGAGTCTTTATACCATTTGCCTCCAATTGTTTAAAAAGCTGGCTGGAAATGCTACAATTAATTTTTCCCTTATCTTGGATACTGCCACGCTTTTGGGCGTTAAACGCCGTGGCGTCGTTTTTAAAATCGGCCAACAAGACTTCTGGATCGTCGGTTGTGTAGAGAATTTTGGCTTTGCCTTCGTATAACTTAGAATTAACAGACATGGTGGCAGGTAAAGTTCTAGGCGATGGACAAAAGTTGTCCTTTGAAGCTTCACCATTTTATCTTTAGTTATTAACTATTAGCTATTGGTAATTATTTAGGAGGCTGCGAAGACACAGTTGATTGGGCAGAGGTCTATACCAGGAACCCGTAACGCAAGAAGAGGGCAGACGGGTACAGAGGAAAATCTTCTCGCTCTGCTCTGCTTCTTTTTTCCCTCTTTTTGGTTACGCCCCAGCAGAAAGTTGCTAAAAATTCACAACTGAATATCTAACTTTTAACAGACGACAATTTGCTTTAACGCATAGTATGTTGCCTAAATACTTCTACCCACAAAAATCTGTAACTATTTTTGCAAAAATAATAATTCCTAAAAAGTACGGGTATCTTTTAGCAAATTGTAACTCAGGGTTTAAACTGAAGTTAATTACAGTCAGAAATTCATAAATTAAGATGAGATAAATTAACAACTGGGAGGTAAGTCAAATATTCTCTTTAGTCATAGCAGAAACTTTTTTTGTAACTTTTACAGTAAAAGTATTTCAAGCTTTACTTTCTAGTCTCAAAATCTAAATCAACCAATTCCCGCATCATTAATTGCAAAAGAAATTCGATGGTTCGCCTTACCGCAGTCTGACACAGTAAAGATAGCGGTAGCTAATGATTCAGCTTTAGAGATTCAAACACAAGGGGAGTTGAATAAATTGGAGAACAAAATCGTGAACAAGGATGATTTTCTTTACCCTCGCGGTCGCTACTACGGCCAGGTAAAGCCAGAAAACTTGGTTTTTAATGCAAATCTACAGGAATTTGCCCAACGTGTAAGCTACATTTGCAACTTAGAAACAGGTGGAAAACTGCCTCCAGATGAAGCTTATGAACAGATAAAGGATTTATGGAAACAGTTGAAACGCTCAAAAAAAGAGCTAAGAATTGGCGAAGATCCGTTTCAGGATGACCAGGGGGAGGTTGAAGGTTGAAGGGGATGAGGGAGATGAGGGAGATGAGGGGGATGAGGGGGATGAGGGGAATGAGGGGGATGAGGGAGATGAGGTAGATGAGGGAGCGGGGAAGCATGGGAAGTAGGGGGAGAAGACCAATGCCCAATGCCCAATGCCCAATGCCCAATGCCCAATGCCCATGACTACTTGGTAAGCATTGTCCAGACACCATCCCAGGATTCTGGGGGCGGGGTTTGTTGATAATTACGCGCCCGTTCTAGGTGGATATCAACAGCTTGGTCTTGGGGTTGGATGCATTTGGCGGCTTCAAAACAGGCGATCGCTTGGGAGAAGTTGCGCGATAAATAAGCCGAGCGTCCAGTATGATAGTGAAACAAAAACTCTTGAGTGTTGGCATCTAGAGGGGTAGTGCGATCGCCAATTAACTCGTAGATATTAACTGCTTGGTGTTTCCCTTTGACTCGAATTTTATCTAACTGGCGCACCCAAATGCGATCGCTGCAAAGTTGGTAAGTAAATTCGCTTAGAATTATATCACAACTATAATCTTTAGTTACCGCTTCTAAACGCGAACTCAAATTTACACCATCTCCAATTACGGTGTAATCCATCCGTTTGCGGGAACCAATATTACCCGAAACCACTTCCCCAGAACTAATCCCAATGCCAATATGGATTTGTGGCTGCGCCTGGATAATTCGCCGTCGGTTAAATTCCTCTAACCGTTGTCGCATATCTAACGCTGACTGCACAGCCCTCCAAGCATGATTGTCTGTAAGTGGTAGCGGCGCACCAAATACCGCCATTAAGGCATCACCAATAAATTTATCGAGAGTCCCTTCGTAGTTAAAAACCGCCTCTACCATCGTTTCAAAATACTGATTGAGCAGCAATACCACCTCAGCTGCACCGAGATTTTCTGTAAGTGTGGTGTAGCCTCGGATATCAGAAAACAAGATAGTTACTTCCTTGCGTTCACCCACCATTAAAGCATCTTCCCCCAAAGCCATAATTTGCTCGGCTACATGGGGCGTTAGGTAGCGGGACATGGTAGTTTTCATCCGTTTTTCCTGGCTGATGTCTTCTAACACCACCAAACCACCCCGGACACCGCCTTCGGGGTTAGTTAGGGGATTAACAGTTAGATTTGTGCTGCGTTCTAATTTTTGCACCTCATCAGCCGTGAGAAACTCAGATTGGGAAGTGAGGGGTAGATTCCAGGGAATGAACACATCGGGGTTAGTGCGATCGCGCACTGCTAAAATTGAGTCCTGAGTCCTAAATTTTGATTCTTGAGTCTCACTTTTAACTCCTAACCCTTCGGCAGGTGTTACAGTGAGCTTGTCGAACTGCTCAGGGCATCGCTCCTCACTCTTAACTTGAGAAATTCCCACTATCAAACTTTCCTCTGGCACATAATGTTTAGCTCCAGTTTTTAAACTATCTTCTAGCCGCATTTGGAGATTTTCAATCGGCACAACTTCCCAAACTAGGCGACCAATCAAATTTTGTTCCCACAAAAGCTTGTTGTTCTTACTATTAGCATCTTTTATAGGACAGCCCAGCAACTCTAGCGCCGCATCATTAATCGTGACAATGCGTCCTGCCATATCTGTAGAAATCACCGCATCTGATAGACTTTGTAAAATATCTTTTTGATACTGTTTTTCTAACAGCACATTTTCAAACAGACGAGCATTTTCTAAGGCAATTCCTGCCTGAATATTAAAAGCCCGCATAAACTCTTCATCAGAAGCGGTAAAACTGCTTTGTTGCTTATTAATTAATTGTGTAACGCCAATTAATTCATTTGCCGAATTAAATACTGGCAAACACAGGATATTACGAGTTACATACCCAGTTTTTCTATCTGTAGTCGGGTCAAAGCGGGGATCTTTATAAGCATCGGAAATATTTAAGGCTTTACCAGTGGAAGCCACATAGCCAGCAATGCCACGGTTAGCGGGAATACGAATTTCTATCAAGTTTGTGCTATCTGCTGCCGCAGCAACTTTCGTCCAGAGTTCGCTCATCTCTTTACGATATAAAAATAGTGTGCTGCGGTCTGCTTGCATTAAAATTCGAGCTTGCTCCATGACTATTTGCAAAGTTGCTTCTAAATCCAAACTTTGCCCCAGTGTCTGAGTTGCCCGCAACAAAGCGGTTGCGCCTCTTTGATTACGAGCGGCTACATAAAAAGATTGACAGCTTTCCAGAATAATACCAATAGAAGCGGCGAAGTCTCGAAAACGTTCTTCATCATCAGAATTAAAGGGAACATTCCCGGTTTTATTAGCCAGTTGCACTACCGCTACAGTCTGGTTTTTGCTACTGATAACAGGCATACATAAAATATTATGTATTTTGTAGCCCATTTGTTTTTCAAGTTCTGGGCTAAATAAGGGATGAGTATAAGTTTCAGATATATTTAAATATTGACCTGTACTGGCAACATGACCGGGAATACCCACTGTAATAGGAGTCCGAATTTCTAAAAATTTTTGGGTATTATCTTGGGGAACTTTTGACCACAGTTGACCTTTGTCATAGTCAACTAAAAAAATAGCTGTGTGTTCTGCTTGCAGGATTTGACCAATTTTGAGTGTGATAGCTTCTAGCACCTTCTCCAACATAGTTTCTAGAGCTTCATTATTGATTAGTTCAATAGCTCTAATAAATTGCTGGAACTCAGCAGTTATGAAGTCGAGTAAGCAAACAAATTCATTAACAGATAAGTCTTTAACACGACGCAGTAGGGCGTGAGTACGATTAACTTGAGTCAGTTCAGTTAATGTAGCCAAAACGCTGCCAGGATTGGGGAGTGTCACGTCGCTTTGCTCCGAATTCAAAATTCAAAATTCAAAATTCAATAATTTTTAATCCCCATAAATAAATGGGCTTGTATCATGAGTCTGTTTCGGTCATGGGAATTTTAGATTTTAGATTTTGGGCATTGGGCATGGGGCATTGGGCATTGGTTATTAATTCTTCTCCCCCTGCTCCCTCATCTCCCTCATCTCCCTCATCTCCCTCATCTCCCTCATTTTGCCAACTTTTCAAAAAATATCACCTTTTGATAATAATCTTGTAGCTGCCTAGTAGCAGCAGACCAACCCCAACTTTCTGCTTCCTGGCGGGCATTTTTACGGATGATATCTCGTTGTTGTTTTTGTTCTAAGAGGCGAACAGTAGCAGCAATAGCTCCTTGAACATCTGCTGTTGGCTCAAAAAGATATCCATTTACTCCATCTGTGACAATATCAGGAATTCCCCCGGAACGGGCTGCTACCACCGGACAGCCAGCTGCCATTGCTTCTAGTAGTACTAAACCTAGTGTTTCTGTACGGGAAGGAAAGATAAAGGCATCAGCACTCGCAAAGGCAGAACCTAATTCTTGCCCCATGAGATAGCCAACAAAATAAGTGTTTGTGCCAGCAAAGTGTTTTTGTAATGCTTCACGGTGGGGGCCATCCCCAACCAATGCTAACCGCGCTTCGGGAATTGCTTCTAAAATTGGTTTGATGCGCTCAATTTCTTTTTCAGCAGAAAGCC
>NZ_JAIVFR010000059.1 GCF_020829685.1 Nostoc sp. CHAB 5715
CATCAATGTCACAAAGCGACTTTGGGCAACTTTCACAGCCCGCTCAACATTGAGAATACCCAGCTTTTCGCCAATTTCCCAGTGAGGGAGAATATTTGGATTTTGAGGAATGTACTCATCACCCCAAGTTACTCGCTGCTGTTTTAGCCGCATCTAAACTACGAGCTGCTATCAGAATTGTCAATCCATGTTGTCCGAGTTGACGACTCATTTCCAGCCCAAGACCTTTATTTGCACCAGTAATCAAGGCTACTTTGTTCTTTAGTTCGTCCTGCACCATCAATAAGTACTCCTGTGATGAATTTAGATCACATTTCAGAACAAGATGTTTAAGCTGAGTTTAAGTACTGGGTTAATCGTCCCACAAAGTCTAAATATTGAAAACCTAGAAGAAAGGCTAGGTTAAACAGCAAACACTTGTTGGCATAATCATTGACGTGCTTTTGCGATTTGCTCTCGATCCCACTTCATAAAAAAGCCCTGTTTTTGGGCTTTTTTTCATCCCTATTTTTTTGTCGTCAACTCTGCCACTTCCTTTGTGACACCCATCCTGTATGGCTTTGAGTACTTTCAAGTGACACCAAGTTCATAATTTAACCATGCCGCTTTTTGTGACATTCCTTTAATAGCAAGGGTTCTTCCGTGACATCCATCACTACCAAATCTTCTTCAGATGACATTTTCCATAATTCTTTTTTACCAGGCAGACTAAACTTTCTTGACTTAATTAAGATATTTTCAATTTTATACACTATCCGACAGACCGCAGATTCCGAAAGCCCCCAGTCTAATCCAATATGATAATAAGTGCGGTATTCTCCGGAGGCGGAGCGTCTCCGGCTCCGCTCCAGTATTGAATCACCATTAAAACTTGGTCTTCAATAATTAATTTAGGACGACGACCAGATTTCTTTTTCTTTTTCTCATCAGCTTTTACTAACCCAACCATTTCCTGAAAGGTTTGACGACTTACTCCGGTAAGTCGTTTAAATTTCCTTGAAGTAAGCTGCTTGGCTCTCCAAAATTTCACTGCTAATTCAAGTCCCAATCATAAAGAAAGCAAATTTTTAATTATATCACAAAAAACTTTTGCAAGAGTTCTAGTAAGGCTTTTAGATGTCACGGCAGACCTTGCTGCTTTTTCATGCCGCTTTGTGATCCGATGCGGCTGTAAAATATAGATGATGTTTTAACCAAAATTTAGGCGGATCAACCAAAAAAACACCTTAGTTGCGCTCGCAAAACTCTTAGTAATTCCCCGTTGTGTCTATATTTAGATATGGTATTAATTAATGCTCATCTGTGCTGATACCAAAGTTCTTTTTCCACGCTCCCTAGTTTATGCTAGCTATCGTGACAAACCTTTTTGAGCTAGTTCCCTATATGCCAAACGTGCGTCGCATCACACTTTTATCACGTAGGGAAGCAGGCAGTAATATTTATACTGTCAATGAATGGCACGGTGGCAGTGAAATTCCAGCAGCAGCAAGAGTTCTGCTCAGTGAAGATATGCTGTCTTGGACAGAATATAATACCTGGAATCAGGCAGATTTGACAGTTGAATGGCGTATTGAAACTCACGCTTTCACAGAAGCAGTCAAGTGTTCTGGGGACTTCCAGGAAATAAAATATACACTAAATCAAAATGATAATCATTACAAGGGAGGGGAAGGAAGAGGCTGCCAACGGCAGCCTCTTCCTTCCCCTTTTTGTAGTAAATTATGATAATTCGATTTTTGGGTATCCAGAGGTGTCTATACAATTAACGGATTCACTAAAAAACTTGTTGAAGGAAACCGCACAGCTTCTTAAAGGAGCAGCCAAGCGTAAATTTATAGCACAAACAGTTGGGGCATTAGGATATGGAGGACAGTCTGTAGCCCAGCAAGAGTTAGGATGGAATCGCGTAACTATTAGTAAGGGAATTAAAGAATTAACCAATGGGATTACTTGTGTCGATAATTATCGAGGTCGAGGGCGTAAGAAAGCAGAAGAAACCCTGCCAAATCTTTTAGAAGATATCAAAAAGTTGGTTGATGGTCAAAGTCAAATAGACCCAAGCTTTAAAAGCCAAAGGCTCTACACGCGCCTAAGTGCATCTGTTGTTAGGCATCAATTAATTGAGAAATTTGGTTATGGTGATGAAGAATTGCCAACTTCAGAAACAATTCGTATCAAACTAAATGATTTAGGATATCGCCTCAAACGGGTCGCCAAAATTCAACCTCAAAAAAAATTACCGAAACTGACGCAATTTTCGAGCAATTAGCTATAGTTAATCAAGAGGCTTCGGATGATTCAAGTATTTTACGCTTAAGTTTGGATGCGAAAGCTCGTGTAAATATCGGCTCATTTGATCGTGGTGGTAGAAACCGAGTACCAACGGAAACTGATGACCATGACTTCAAACCAAAAACAACTGTGGCTCCTTACGGCATCTTTCTTCCAGAGCTTGACGAGCTATTTTTGTATTTCACAGAATCCAAAGTAACTAGCGATTTTATCGTTGATATTCTAGTGGATTTTTGGAAATCAGAAAGCTGGCGATTTCCTCAAATAAAAACTTTACTTATTAATCAAGATAATGGAGGAGAGAATAGTTCTCGACGTACTCAGTTTATGAAACGTATAGTTGAATTTTCTCAATCACACCAATTAAATATACGTTTAGCTTACTATCCTCCCTATCACAGTAAATATAATCCAATTGAAAGAACTTGGGCTGTATTGGAGAATCATTGGAACGGCAGCATTTTAGATGAGGTTGAAACCGCATTATATTTTGCTAAAACTATGACTTGGAATGGCAACCATCCAGTTGTTAAGTTGGTCACTCAAACTTACTCTACTGGCGTGCGTCTAACTAAAAAAGCTATGCAAGAAATTGAAAATAAAATTGAACGTCTGACTAATTTTACCAAAGATAATTTACCAAATTTAGGTAAATGGTTTATTGATATCTGTTGCCAAGTAACGTAATTTCTAAACTTTTTAAACTTCCAAAATAGTCGAGAGTAATTCTGCTCACTGCATTCAAGAACTCTCTTTGTGCAGACATTTGTCTTGCATATTTATAAGGGGGAGAAAGCGGTTGCCGTCGGCAACCGCTTTCTCCCCCTTATAATGATTATCATTTTGATTAGCTGTATATTTTATTCTCTGGAAGTCCCCTGGCAAAAATCGCTTTTTGCAAGATGGTAATAGTACAGTAATTGAAAGCCGTGGTGAACTAGTGATTGACGCGAAACAAATCAAGGGAGTACCATTCTTCTTCACAAGTAAAATTGCTCATCTCGTTGAAGATTTGTTGGGGAAAAATATACAACCAAACCTCGTAGCAATGAGTGCGGGAGTGCGCCAGTATCTAGAGCAAAATCCATCAGATTGAAAGGCAGCAAGTCAATCTAATGGCAACAATGAAACGTCAGATAAAGAATACTTTTTGAAAGGGTTTTGACGTTTCAGATATATCAGTCCTAATAAATAGCAGCATTCTTTGAGCATGACTTCTCGCTTGTAAGGCTGAACGCCACATATTCTTAGACAGTTACGCCAAGTTCTTTGAGAAATATTCTTACCTAAAATATGTTCACAAGCTGTTTTCACCCAAGCAAGACTGTATGCTTCTTCAATATTGTGCATATTTTGTTGCTCCCTTTATTTCAGCGATGCCCAGGTTCAACCTGGGCGCGTAAATTACTCTTCTTCTCCCTGATTAGCAGTGTCGGAGGAAATTTTCCCTCTCAAACGCTTGTTAATCATTCTCTTGTTACTGCGTTCGACATAAACGCCAAAACCGTTTTCCCAAAATACACGGTGCAGTTCTGATAATTTCCAACCCTCAAAGTCGGCCAGTTCCTCCGCTTCTTCAAATAGTGCTGTTGGCACGTAAAGTTCAATTCTGGTCATTCCCTGTGCTTTCGTTCTAGGCATTGTTGCATCCATACTTAATCACCCAAATTATCAAATGATATTGCTTATGGGACAAGAACCCGACTAATAAATCAACACTCCCTAATTCTTATGTGATATGTAGCTATTATATAAGATATATAGTTGGTGTAGTATGGCATAAGAGACGAAATAATCAAGTAAAAAATGAAAAAGCACCTCGTATAATGAGCAATAAGCTCTTGAGAAAGACCACCCTACTTGCAGTGATTGCTCTAAAGCTTGAATGAAGGATCAGGGGTGCTTTTGCTCACAGACTAACAGTGCGTCTCGTAGAGAGGGACGAGGTTTGTACCTAAATAGCACGCTCGTTAGCTACAAACCTTTAACGTTGTTGAATGAAAGGGTGTAAGTGTGTAGGGATATAAGGGAAAGAATTTGATTTGAAATCAAGATCCAAACAAGTAAGGTGCGTTATGGTTTTCTCCTACAGCCCACACCCCCACACCTTTGCACCTCCGCACCCATTCTTCGTAAGGGTTTCACCTTTATAAGCGTGCCATTGGTTTTACCTTTCAAGAAGCTAAGTGCCTTTTATCAAAACTAAAATTTTTCGACTCGGCTGTAATGCACCGAGGTTTGCTCAAGGCAGAATCAGTAACAGAAGGAGTGACATGAGTTTACTTGAATTCTTGTGTAAATGGGCCAGGGGAGATAGCAGTGAAGAGTGCAGATTAAAAGCAATGCTATGCGGTTTTTTTGAACGTGACCCTAGAACGATAAGAAATTGGATGAGCCGAACACCAAAATACGTGAAATGGGTGCTAGAGAAAATTGATCAGGAATGGGAGGAATCGGGACAAATAAACTACTCAATTTTTTTTAAAAACTAACGGAAATTTTTGTCACTAGTTTGTCATCAAAATGCATTGCCCGTCTTTGGCGGGTTTTTTAGTATGTATTTAACAAGCGTAACATTGTTGCACTTCACTGAAAGTAAAAAGCGGTCGCTTTCTGGTCAAAGTTAGCCAGCCGCTTTTTACCTCGATAAGTCCCATCTGGAAAGAGAATTATGGCACGTAATAACGGATTTGATGCTATTAGAGACGGCCTAGGTAACGATGACCATCAGTTTAATCTGAATGCGGAAAAGCCAAGAGTTTCCTATTATAAAAGCCTTAAAAATGTATTAAAAAATGAACTATTTTACAAATATATTGCTGGCAAGCTGGTACTAATACCTTCAAGATGATCATTGTAGTCTATTAGTATATAGACTAAGATATTTTCCAGCTTCATTAATATTAATTTGCTAAAAAGGGATTTATTTCTAACATTAATTGATTGAGGTGATTGCAACATTGCAGTAATGTAACACCCATGTTGCAAGCATCAATGTTGCAAGCACCTGCAACATTGCACAGCAAATATCGAGCGTTAGCGAACAAAAGAATGTTAAAAACAGTTGTTTTGACGATATTTTTTACTTTTATATGGAGATGTCAGAGTTCTGATGCAACAATATTGCAAGGGCGGATGAAACGATGAATCAGGACAATTTACATGATATCTTGGCACACATAGGAAAAGATCCAAAAATAAATGATGCCTTTTTCGACAATTTGTTATCAAGATCAGAGTGGAGTAATATTCTGGAAATTAACCGTATAACTCTTTGGAGATGGGAGGTAAATATTATAAATAAAATTCCTCCCTTAAAAGCCAGCTATTACGAAACAGGAAAAGGCTGCCGAAGTAACTACCTTGACGGATACCAAAGGTTTTTATCAGCAACTATATTTTTTTTGATGAAGGGTAAGAAGTACGAAGAAGTCAAAAGACTTCTAATTACAAATTTCATGCATTTACGTCGCAAAGATTTTGAACAATGGAGGAAGAAACAATAATGTTTACCAGAAAACAAGTAATCGAATATTTCAGCGATCGCTACAGCGATGTGCAAGTGATAGAAGCACTCCGAATCATGCGTGACCACGGAGCAGATGTTGACCCCGAAGGCGATGAGTTTAGCCCAGATATCACAGAAGAGTTGGAGAAAGTGTTTGAACTTGCTGGTGCAGCAATTAATAACCATTTGCACCTGCCAGCATCAGAACAAGAAGCATCAGCGATTCAGCAAGCAACCAACATGGCGGCTAGTGTTATCCCAAACGTCAATCATCAGATGATGGCGGGAATGATTCGAGTGGTGATGAATGGCGCGGTAGCCCAAGCCAATGCAATAGCAACATTAGAAGCAAAGGTATTTCAGAGGGCGTTAGATCATAGCAGAGGTGCAGTTGCTAACTCTTTCCTTGAGCAAACACAGTACAGCACTGAATATTTGCGTTCGCTTTCTGATAACGATAAGCAAATCAATAAGCTGCTTGCTGGTTATGGTGTGGAAACAGTAGACGTTGATGCCTTTTTGAGCGAAGTAAAATCTCTTGCCCCTCAAGTCAAATCTGATGTACAGAACTTCAAGTCTCTAGCTCCTGCTGATAACACTTTTAGTATTGATGCTTTTTTAGAGGAGATGGGGGAATGAATAGTGCAAGGCTTTGGAGAAAACACAAAACATCAATTGTATTTGGCACGTTAATTGGGGTATCTCTGCTTTATTCCTCTGGTGATATTGCGCGCAATATGGGAGCAGTATCAGACATTAAGCAATCCATTGCTCAAAACTCCAAGCAACAAACAATCCTGGAGCAACAGCTTGAATTTGAACTTGAACTTGCCACAATTGCTGATGCTAGATACAAAACTGGATGTCTGCCGATTGTGGCCACAGTCTACCCTCATAAATACGTGACGATTGTTAAAGGAAAAGTGATCCTAGACCGGATCACACTAAACCCATTGCCCAAAGGAACTGTAGTGTGTGATGCCAATGGTAATACTGGTGTGATTGCTGATGGGGGAAAAGTGGCGGCGATCGCTTTTACTGGCAACAGAGATTTAGTTGCCACTAGGCTTAAACGCTTTCGTGGTGGCACATATAGCCAACCAATTGATTCAGGAGCAAAGCAGTGAATTTTACCTGGCCTAAAAAAGAGAATGGGCAAAAAACTAACCCGTGGTTACGACTTTTGTATTGGGGGTTAGTGATAGCTGGCATCTGGTTTGCATACTTGGCGTAGAGCTGGCGAAGCTGTCATCAAGTGCAAACTAAACCGTTTAGTTTAAAAACAGAGCATAACTATAGATGTTTGTCTTTGAGTCAGGCGATCGCTATCGCTTCTCGTGCAATCATGTTCTCAGGGTAACTGCCCGTCGTTGGCGATACCCAAAAGGCGATGGCACGAAACGACCACCTTCTGGTGATGGCGTAACCGCCCGCAAGGGAGAGCGAGACCTACGGCACACCTGTCGGCGATAAGCTCTTCTTAAGCCTTCGGCTATCGCATTCTTGCTAGAGGTAATAGACATCCCTAAGAAGACAAATTGTTGTTTGTGGATATAACAACGTTTAACGTGTAACAACTCCTGATAACTACTGCCTCCTATTTCATCACTTAAACGTTTTAGTCCTGTATTTGTCCCCAAACCATACAAACATAGTAATAATCGTTTTTGTAAGAGATGAGGGTCTAATACTTCTCTAGTCAATACTGATTTAAAATGTTGAGTAAAATTTACACGTAAATCTGTTTCTTTGAGAACATCTAAGAGACTAGTCATCGGCCAACAGCGATTAATTTCAGTTTTTAAGCGCCATAAATTTATTGGTTCACTTTGAGGTTTAAGAGGTGATAAAGAAATTCGGTGGATACTCAACGACTACACGTTGTTTGTATTGTTGTAAAACTTTAGTTGGTATAGTTGTAAACAAATCAACAGGTAAGTCTAACTGGCGTAAAATTGATAATTTTTTTATTTCTGTTTGAAAACTTTCTACACCAATCCTTCCTGGGTCTAATTTTAATTCGTTCCAGACCGATAACTCTGATGAATCAATATCTAACTGAGATGCTACTGACAATGATTGACTTTCAATATGAGGAGGTTTGAATAAATTATCTATTTGCTCCTTAGTTCGGCTAGACAACTGAGCAACAGTTCTTTGAAAAAATTTATCCTCAAAACTAGAGAGAGCAGAGCGAGTGATACGTTCTAGGCGACTATGAGTAGGTGGTTCAATTTTTAGTTCTCTTAAACGAGATACAGCTGCACTTTCAAGTTGCTCATATTTTAATTCGTAAATTAGTGCTTGTTCGGTTAGCCAGTCTGTTAATTCTTGAGCGTCTGTAATGCTAGCTTCTCGAAATCCAAAAAGTTCTCTAATTTTCTTGCGATAATATTTTATCGACCGTCCTTGCCAATTACAGTCTTGGTAAATACTTGGAGAAATACTGAGTTGTTGTGTCACGTAGTTAACAACTACAGCCGGAATCTCGTGGTCTGATTCTGGAAATCTAGCTTCTAACTGAAAAAACTTGAGTAATAAAGCAAAAACCAAGCGATTTTGAGGGTTTTTATGCACTAATAGCTCTAATTCCTTTGGTAACAGTGTCCAATACTCCACCAGTTCTTCTGCTTGCCAGTTTCGTTTCATTAACTCTCACTTTGATGATACAGAGTATACTCAATACTCTGTACTAAAAAAATTTAGCAGATGTAGATACTGGTACTTGAGGAGATGGACTTGGCTGGGGAACGCAGATTTGAATATACTCAGCAACTTGGCGAAGAGTTGGCTGTTCTGCCAATTCTTTAGGATTGACTTTTGGTACATCTGGAAGTAATTCTTGTATTGCACTGATGATGTCCATCCATTTGACAGCATCGATACCCAAATCTGCGCGTGGGTTTATTTCCCAGTTCAACATCGTTACTGGATAGCCTGTCTTACTACTAATGACTTGCATCAATAACTCAACTCTATCCACCGTTTCAACAGATGCTACTGACTTTGTTTCTGGTGATGAACTCTCAACTTTAGCAGGGGATACTATAGTCAGGGTGTTGTTGACTGAGTTAGTCTGAGGTGCGTCAACAGGTGTGCTAGAAGCCACAGTATTGGCAGGTATCTGAGGAGCAACTGGTGTTTGCTCTAAAGCTAACTCAACCTGCTGAGATTTGATGTTGTTACTTCCTAATAACACACGGTATTGTTGCTGCATCAACTGAAAAAAGGACTGTGAACATTCTGCTTGATTCTTAAGATATTGCTCATGTACTCGCAGAATTTCTGATTGATGGTTACAAAATTGTGTTAAAAGCTTCTCTAGACCAGTGCCTACAATTTGCTCGATATTGGAACGGGAGGGAGAAATAGGTTGCAGCATCTCGTTTGACTCAATGATAGGAATAATGAAGTATGAATCTGTAGAATCGGCAGTGTCAGTTGGTGTGTAAGGGGATGTCACAGTAACAACCTCCGCTGGAATCGTATCTGCGTTGGCATTTGTAGGTTCGAGTTGTTGGGATGAAATCACATTTATGTTGACATCTGTAGATTCTGGTGAAGTTACATTAGTGTTGCTATTTATAACTTCAGCTGAAACAGACTGATTTACGGAATTGTTCTGAAATTGATTCACTAAAGAGTGCTGAATATCTGGTTGTAATTCCGCACGATTAAGGATACTTGGCTGGATTTTGTGACCATCCTGTAAAGCTTTCTCAAAAGTAGCTTTCGTTTTATCGCTGACATAATTACTACCATTAAGAGTGATGCTTACCCGCGAGCCTTTAGCAACTTCAACTTCAGTGGTTTGAGGCTCAAACTGATAGGGATCAATGTCTTGTAAAGACAAACCAGCTATACGCAACTGCATAACCGCTTGCCGCATCTGAGGTCGCTGTCTTTTTCCCGACTGGGATTCAAAGCTATTGCTAGATGCGGGCGATCGCCAAGGGTAGTCTTCACAAAATTAGTCAGAATCTGCCTCGGCCCAATCTCTACAAAGCAATAACCACCTGCTGCATAGAGATTCTCTATTTCTTGCTCAAACAACACTGACTGGAGAAGATGACTTTCTAAAGTTTTTTGAATAATCTCAGGCTTAGTTGAGTAAGCTTCGCCAGTTGTATTGGCATAAACCGGAATCTTTGGACTATTGAAGGCGATCGACCGCACAGCATCGGCAAAGGGTTCGCAAGCATGACTGACAAAACGAGTGTGGAATGCCGCAGATACAGGTAGTAGGGTGACAGCATAACCGCGTTTGCTAAGAATTTGTTGTATAGTGCTGATTTCGGGATTAGCACCCGATAGCACGACCTGATTCGGAGAATTAAAGTTAGCAATATTCAGATGAGACAAACCCCGGATGATTTCTGGGATTTTCCGAATCTCTCCATTCACAGCCAGCATAGTACCAGTATCACAATCAGCGCCATTGTTCGGCTTACTCATTGCTTGACCCCTAGCTTTTACTAGGTAAAAGTAATCTGCGTCGCTTAAAACTCCAGCAGCCCAAAGAGCGGTCAATTCCCCAAAGCTATGCCCTGCGACAAAATCTGCCTTGAACCCAGCCTGTTGTAGAATTTTGTATAAACCTGCACTAAAAGCGCCTATAGCTGGTTGAGCATTTTCAGTTCGTTGCAATGCTTTAGTCTGGCTAGTTTTTTCCTCACTATCAAAGGTCGGATGAGGAAAAACAGTTTGAGAAAGTGGTTGTAAACCATCTTGAATAAATAGGTCGTCCAGAGACTTGTAGGCTTGGCGTAGGGGAGGGAAGTTGATGGCTAATTTACTACCCATATTCAAATACTGAGACCCCTGTCCAGGAAACAAAGCCACTACTTTGCCTTCTAGAGACATACCAGCCTTACGGTAATAGACTCCACGCGGGTGTTCCCAAGATGCTGCTTGCGGTTGTTTTTGGAGCTGATTAATCGCTACTTGTAGCAATTCACCAGCCTCAAGTTGGGATACAGCAATAAACCCTACTCTTGCAGAGGGAATTGGAATATCTGAAGATTTACAAGAGTTAATTAGTTCTTGATAGTATTGATTGCCAGTAGTAGATTCTAACTGTAACTTTGCGGCTTCGCACTTAACTAACAACTGCTCTGGAGTATCAGCCCAAATTAAGACAGACCCAGGAGCGGTGTGTAGACGATAGGTATAGCTCTGCTCTTTGTTATATTCTTCTAGGACTAGATGATAATTTGTGCCCCCAAAACCAAATGAACTCACTCCAGCTCGTCTTGGAGTGTTTGGATCAGACTGAAGCCAGGGCCTAACCTCTGTATTTAAGTAAAATGGGGAGTTTTCCATCCCAAACTTGGGATTCGGTTGGGTAACGTTAATCGTAGGCGGTAGTACCTTGTGATAAATAGCCAGAGCAGCTTTAATCATACTTGCTGATCCCGCAGCCGCTTTGGTGTGTCCAATTTGAGATTTGACACTTCCCAGAGAAATATGCTGTTTGTTAGGGTTGTTCTCGCTAAAAACTTCATTTAAGGCCGTAAACTCACATAAATCACCAGCTGGAGTTCCCGTACCATGAGCTTCAATCAATTCAATACTTGTATAGGGAATGCCTGCATCTTCATAGGCCCGACGTAATGTCTTGACTTGTCCTTCTTTCCGTGGGGCGTAAATACTTTTATATTTACCGTCACTACCAGTGCCGATTCCTTTAATGACTGCATAAATGCGATCGCGATCGCGTTCTGCATCTGCAAGGCGTTTGAGCACCAACATCCCGATACCTTCACCAACCATCATTCCATCCGACTCGGCATCGAAAGGATTCAAAAAGTCCTTTTTAGATGAAGCAGGTGTTTTGCTGAAACACATATAGTTGAAAATCGAGTTATCAGCTTCCACCCCACCAGTGATCATCATGTCGCAACGTCCTTCGAGCAACTCACTGATCGACATTTTGACAGCACTCATCGAACTGGCACAGGCTGCATCCACTACACAGTTCATTCCTCCTAAGTTCAAGCGGTTGGCAATCCGTCCAGCAACCACATTAGCTAGCCAACCTGGAAAAGAATTTTCTTCCCAACCTACATAAGCCAGCTTCATTTTCTGGATAATTTTCTCTGTATCCTCGTCGGATAAGCCACTGCTTTTAAGAACTTTTTGCCAAACAGGATATTGTAATCGACTAGTCAGTGGGGTAATTAATTGCATACATCCCCCAACTACACCTAGAACAACTCCAGTACGTTCCCGACTAAAGTTTCTAGAGTCACCATAACCCGCATCTTCCATCGCCGCTTTCGCCACAACCAGCGAGAGTAACTGAGCAACATCTGTTACTTCCAGAATATTTGGAGGCAGCCCAAACTCCAGAGGGTTAAAATCGATGTCTGGGATGAATCCACCCCGCTTACAGTAGGTCTTATCAGGAGATGTGGGATCTGGGTCGTAGTAGTCGTCTATATTCCAGCGAGAAGTGGGAATATCAGTAATGCAATCGACTTTGCCAATAATATTATCCCAATATTCCTGCAAGTTTTTAGCTTTGGGAAATAAAGCAGACATACCTATAATGGCAATTGGAACTCGTTGCAGTTGACTATGCAATTGTTCTTGATTTTGAGCATTCATATAAGTTATTTATTTTCCTAGAAAACTATTTTGATGCACTTTGATAAACTATTAACAACTCAGTCATAACTAGTTAGATTATGTAGAAGTTACAAAGAAAATTAACTTGTCTAATTTTTCAGAGAATGGGACATTTATCTATACTTTTATAGCAGCTTTAGATGCAATGTAGAACAGGTGTTTTGTCTGTCCTTTGCTTTCCAAAATGGCTTTGGTACAGTTTTACAGTAAAACATGCAACTTTATATGATTGCCTAACCTCTATCTATCTATCAGTTTTATTAGGTAGGTTTTTCTCCGAAAGTTTGATTTTGTTACAAAACTTTACATAAGCTTAAATTTAAACTTGTGTAACAAAAAGCTGAACATCTCCGGTTTCGGCTTTGCGCAGAAAATTATCTGCAATTCAATTCCAGGATTTGAGAACACGACAACCTAAAGTGAAGAGTTTATGACATGAGTATTTTGGTGACTCATGTTATCTTCAGCAACTAGGTGTCACACCTATCCATACGTGGTTACTTCCGAGAATTTTGTTCAGTCATGGTATGATTCCCATCCAGGTTTTTTCCTCCGGTGATAGTTGATTCAGTTGCTGTTGAAACCAAGTTTCAAAATTTTTTTGCAGTAATCGTTGGCGCATAAAATTGTCCAACTGTGCAGTTATAAACTTTTCCACACGTAAAATTACCCATGATTCTCCAAAAGGTACGGGTGGTTGAACTATACCCACTTGCCTTGTGCAAAGTAACTGAGCAAAATTGGGGTTGATAGTACCAAGTTCCACTGGGCCGATGATGCCACTTGTATGAGCTTCTGTCCCTTGAGAATATTCACGTGCTAGTTCAGCAAATGACTGTTCTCCTTCTGTAATTCGGAAAAATAGCTCGTTAGCAGTTCCTCTGTTTTCAGTCCGAATTAAAGAATAAATGACCTGATCAAAATTCCTTTTGTATTTGAGAAAGTAAGATTCTAGTTGATGTCCCCAAGTTATTTGCTTGAACTTTTCAACTCTGAGCTTTCGGGTTGCGAAAAGTTCTAATTGTTCTTGAGTCAGACAGTAACGTAAACACCAATCTTGAATTTTTTGCTCCGTTGTCAAATTCCAATGCTGATAAAATTGCTTTAGAGCATGAGATGTTTCTGCTTGTGTACAGGTGATTGGTGCGATCGCAGATTCGATAATGCTCTTAGATAACAATTGCCCAATCAGGTTGTAACTAGCCAAAAAGGGGATAATTTCTGTAGGTAAGACCGAGATGCAGCTACGCCCGTCGTAGACATCGCTTTTGCTCTAATTTAATAAACTATTCTGACTCGGAAAATTCCCCAATTCTGCTGTATTAACTTTGATTTTGCGGGGAGCATCCCAATGCAAGCAAATTTACCAAGATGA
>NZ_JAIVFR010000005.1 GCF_020829685.1 Nostoc sp. CHAB 5715
AGTAATTGAGAATGCTGTTATTTCCCTCTTTTTTGCGGCACTTATACCAGTCTTGAATAAATTTATTGCGTTGCTCACGAGTAAATGGCTGTACTTCTAATTCTAGGAAATTACCTTGCAGTGGTGCTTTTTTGTAACCCTCTGGGCGTGAAGTCAAAATAAAGGGAGTGTTAGGATATTCATCGATTTGTTTACTCACCCATTGGCTTACCTGTTGTCGTTGAGCATCATCAGCAATTTCATCTAATCCATCAAGCATAACCAAACACTTATTTTGACGAAGCCGTTTAGCAAACCAATTTTGACGTGGTTCTAGAGGTTGGCTAGATTGCAGTTTTTTAACAGCATTCTCAATTACTAATGCTAGAGGTGGCTGTGGTTCTTGGATAATATCTTGGTAGACATTTCGCAGTTGCAGTAAAACAGGAATTAGCTTCAGAACTTTTCGATGTAATCGGCGTTGTTTGCGTGTGGCATATAACAAAGTGATATGTCTGAGGAGTGTTGATTTTCCCGAACCAGGCGCACCCAAAATCACCAGACGTTGCTTGATATCCCCTGTCATCAGTACAAGAATGTCTCCAATTTCTTGCTGTTTGAGTGGATCAAATGCCTGTTTATTCTGAATAATATTTTGAGAAACGTTTTCGGCAGATGTCTGGGCAATTTTCAGAGGAACAAAAAGATTTTCCAGTTGCAACGTTCCTCGGTTGATTCCCCGAATTTCATACTCCCGACAGTCAAACTTTAGTCGTTCATAATATTTGCCTTCAAAGTCAGAGGTTACCTTTGCCCACAAATCCAAAAATCTTTTTTCAGCATTATTTAATATCCAGTCCAGCAATTTATCTATACGTGGAGCCAGCTTATTAGCAACCTGAATGAGTATCCACAGAGCTAACCCTCCTACCACGCAAAGTCCAGCTTCTTTCCATTGAGACTTGCGTGCGAAATCAAGTGCAACCCCAATCAAAGCCGCAGGTGTTCCTAAACTGACAAGCTTTGAATCTAGGATTTTCCAAAACCCTTCTAGCGTCAAGGGAGCGTTTTGGTCTTTCGAGTCTTCTGCCATTTTGGATTTGTAGACGAAAGTCTGTTGATAAGAGTGAGCGCCCCACGAGGGGGAAGTCAAAAGTCAAAAATATTAAACCTCCTCGCTACAAATGAAAGAAACACTTCATTAATCAAAAGCTCGATTTTATTATAAGGCTTTGGGCAAGTGTTTCTTGAGAGTATAAGCGATCGGGAGCATCCCACTTTTTTGCAACGTCATTGCGAACGAAACGAAGTGCAGTGAAGCAATCGCAAAATCTTGCACTAAGAACAAGTCTATGCGATTGCTTCGTCGTACCTCCTCGCAATGACAGTTATACTCTCGTTGAAAAATAAAAAATGGGATGTTCCCGTCGATTGCGACCCCCCGAACCCGAAGGGCTTGTCGTCAGACATCGCATTTGTTCTTAAACTCCAACGGCTGACGATCCGATTTCCGATAACGCAATTATATAGTGTAAACCTGGCTTGGGTAAAAGGCGATCGCTACTCAAATAAAAACTAAACAATTAAGAAATTTCTGATATTTAACACCACAGAAATAATTAATTTTACTCAAATTATGCATAATTTATTGCCGTTAAAACTTGAGAATCATTAATAAAAATTCTGCAAATAGCGCTTGACAAGTATAATTTTATACCTTAAAATAAAAATATGATAAAAGCGATCGCCCAATCCCACAAAGAAGACAGCGATCGCTCTTATCTAAACCCCAAGATCGATAAAGGCGATCGCCTCATCCCGCAAAGAAGTGTGCGATCGCCCTTATCTCAACCCCAAAATCGGAGTATGAATACAATAATGGCACAATTGAAAAATTCCGCCCAGTCAAAATTAGAACAATATCTGCCTGGCGACGATTCCAGTCCACCCATCGGCAATCAATTGCCTGAACGTTCATTTCGCAAGAGAGAACGCATAAAGCATCTACTCATTGGTTCTCCCAAAGCCGTTACCAGCACAATCCACTATTTACAGGTAATTGGCTACGCCAGTGCTGGCGACTGGAGTCCACTGCAACGAACCGATAACCCAGATGAGGTTATGAGCATTTTAATCCGTCAAATTCTCATGCAATAACCCAGATGTAGAGACGTTGCATTGCAACGTCTCTACATTCTTTAACTAGTAAGCAAAATCACGCTTTGACGCACATTACGCTTGTAATGAACAGCTTAACGTCAAAGCGGAAGTTGCTACAGACTGCGCGGAACACGGAAACGTCAAGGCGGAAGCTGCTACAGACTGCGCGGAACACGGAAACGTCAAAGCGGAAGCTGCTACAGGGTGCGCGGAACACGGAAACGTCAAAGCGGAAGCTGCTACAGCCAAGACAGAAGTTGCTACAGACTGCGCGGAACACTTAAACGTGAAGGCAGAAGTTACAAAAGCCTTGGCGGAAGTTGTTACAGACTGGACGGAACACGCAAACGTGAAGGCAGAAGTTAAGCTGGTTCAGTTCACTATCTGAATATATTTCAATATAGCGGTTCTCGAATGGAAGCAATACACTTTGACCTCTCTCCAAACCTCTCTCCTAAAAGGAGAGAGGCTTTGAATTTTACTCCCCTTCCCTTGTAGGGAAGGGGTTGGGGGTTAGGTCTGTATTGTACTCAACAGAGAAGCGCTATACGGTTCGGTTAGCTTGTTTATTAAGCGAAGATCGCCCCAACCCCCCGATAAATTGCAGGGCTATTTCATTCTCATCTAGCCCGCCTCAGAATAAATTCTAAGGCTAATAGCACTCATTCGTCTAAAGACGACTAAGAAAAGCTTTTATATCATGTCCGCATAATTAGTTATGATTCCCACAGTCATTGCACCCCACACGCCAGATGCTCCACTTGGGGAGACCCCAAGACCGCACTGGCTCCCCTTAATCCCCTCCCCGCAAGCTCTTAGGGGAGACAAAGCGTAGCTTTGGCTCTTTGGGGTTCTTCGGGTTTGATAAGTAATCAAGCGGACATGATATTAGTCCACTAAAGTGGACTTGGGCTATTAGCCTGTGAACTTTAGTTCTGGGCGGTTATGTCTAGAACGAAATAGCCCTGCTACCCAACTAAAAATCAAATGACTCTAGCGACTGTCTTACAGCAGTTTTCATGTATTTGAACCACATCTATCATAGGGGCACGAGCCAGCTCATAGGTGTCAACTTAACGTAAAAGCCATGTCCCGCAAGGAACTGAAGTTCCTTGCTAATAGCGAAAGTCATCTTTTGATGACTAAATAATCCGAAAAATCTTTAGTCTACTTCAGTAGACTTTAGCTATGAGCCCTGAAATTCATTTCTGGGCGGGCGTGTAAGCCAACAGATAAGCGATTTTTAACTTAAGTTGACACGTATGAGCATTGCTGTGCCCCTACCGCGTGGTCTATTTACCTGAAAATAGCTGTAAAACTCAATCCTTTTCTCTGCACCTGTGCGTCTCTGCGTGAGATTTTCTGACCTTAATTCTCCCGCATTGCTACGGCAAGTTTTTCTAAATTTTCCCGAACAGCCACACTACGAAAATGATTTACACCCCAGACTCGTTCACAAATATCTAAAGCTTGTAAATAAAGCGGTTCTGCTTCGCTGTAACGTCCAGTTTCACGATAAATTTCTGCCAGATTATTCAGACTTTCAGCAACATTGGGATGATTTTCTCCCAATAGGTGCTTATCAAGTTCTAAGGCTTTTATACATAAAGGTTCCGCTTCATTGTAACGCCCCTGTTCTCTGTACATATAACCAAGAGCATAGATAGTATCTGCTAAAAGCGGATGCGCCTTTTGCAATAGACGTTGCTTGAGTTCCAATGATTCCAAAAACAAAGATTCAGCTTGATCGTAGCGTCCTTGAGCGCGGTATATCAATCCTAAATTGTGCAAATCTGTTGCAACATCGGGATTTTCTTCTCCCAAAAATCGCTTATCTAGTTCTATTGCTTGTAGCGACAACGGTTCAGCTTCACTGTAACGTCCTTGATGATAATAAAGTAGCGCTAAATTATTCAGTATAAAAGCCAAAGAAAGACGATTTTCGCCAACCAAACGTTTTTCGAGTTCTAATGATTGCAGATACAGAGGTTCTGCTTCTTCATAACGTCCTTGTTCATCATATAGTAATGCCAAATTGTTGAGACTGGCGACAACATCGGCATGGTTTTCTCCTAACAGGTGTTTCCTCAGTTCCAAAGCTTCTTGATATAAAAGTTCCGCTTTAGTATATTGTCCAGTAGATTTGTAGAGTCCCGCCAAATTATTCAGGCTAGTAGCAAAAGAAGGATGGTTCTCTCCTAGTAGGCATTTCCTCAATTCTAAAGCTTGTTGATATAATGGTTCGGCTTCGCTGTAGTTTCCTGTTGCACGATATATTCCTGCTAAATTGTCGAGGCTAGTAGCTAAATCTATCTGCAAACCTGATTCATTTTGTAGCTCAATTGCCTTACGCCAATACTTTATTGCTAGTTCTTGTTCTTCTTGATAATTCTGAGACTCACCCCGCTCTAATCTGCTGCGGTAAATATCACCTAATCTTGAGTATAAAGTAGCCAAACTGCGGTTTTTAGTTCCCTGTTCCTGTTCTACTTTCTCGATTAACCCTTGTAAATCTTGAATGGGCAAGAAAAAGGAGTTATCTTCATTAGTATCTGTGCTGGCTAATTCTGTGTCTCTAAAAACAAAACGTATATGCTCTAGTTCTTTACCAGGAATAGCATTCGTCTTTTTAGATTCAAACCGAAATACACCATTGCGCCAACTCCAAAAGTCAGGGGCTTTTTTAATCAAGTTGACTAATATTTGGTTAGTTACCCAAAGCACGATCGCAAACGGAAATTCGCGCAATCCTTCCCTTGTCCACTGTAAGTAACCAAAAAATTTCTCCTGTTCCGATTGCTCATTTCCCAATCTGAGAAAATAAAGTTGTTCAGCACCCGTCACAGTAATCACCGCCGGGTTTTGCTGACGAAGATATTCTTCTTGTTGTACCAGTTGGTTAAGAGCAGCTTTTAGGCTTGGTTCCTGACGTGCTAAAGTCACTCGATATGCACGGAAGGTGGGTTGTAGTTCGGCTTCATACTGGGCAATAATCTGATCACGAAAGCTAGCATCATCGCAAACTGCAATCAGTAGATTTAATCCCCACTTTTGAGCTTCAATAGAAACAATTAAATCATCATACGCATCTTGATTTTCTCCTTCATCATCTAAGAATTCTTCACTTAACATTAATTGCTCCCTGTCTTTTCAAGCTTTCGATAATAATTGGATGAACATCATACCAAGTTTCATCAGTGCGATATTCTAGAACATACAGCCCGTGTAGCAAATCCAAAAACTCTGCTTGTTTGGGGTCATTGGGCATAAATTGTTCATAAACACTCTGCAAAATATCTATATCAACCTTTCCTAAACGGATAGAAAAATCATTGCGAATTTTATTGATTGCTTGCAGGAGAATTTTATCATCAATGATAACTTCGGCTGTGGGATTTCGCCGGATCATTCGCAAACATATACGGCAACATTCCTTAGAAATCCGAATTAACTCTCGCAATACGCCACCACTGTAAATCACAATTTTTTCAGCAGTTTCTGCCGTGATTAATTCACTGGAAATTCGCTTTTGTAAAACTTCACCGAGAATCTTTGTTGCTTCCGGGCGAGGTTGGGCATTAGGGAAGCGATTTTTACCTTTATCAAAAATTTTTAACACAGGCATTGCCACAACCTGATCGTTGGTTTCAGTGGCAATTATTGTGCTGATAAATGTTTCCCGAAGGACTGCGATCGGGATAGTATAAATAATTTGAAAGTTAGGTTGACAAAGAGCTTTGATGTTATCTCGATAAATTTCATTAACTCTGCCTAAGTCAAGTTTATCTAAATCATCAATAATTACTAAAACGTTTTGTTTAGTTGCAGCTTGAATTAAAGCAGCAATTTCATTAATTCTGGCAACTAAATCTGATAACTTGCGTTCAAACTCTTGCTTAATTTCATCCCGAACGCTAGCATCAGCTTTTAATTTAGAGCTAATCAATTTTAAGAGGTCAAAACCTATACTACCTTCTACTTGCAAATTTGATTCTTCAGTGCGAGTGCGGGTAGCAAACCACTTATAAAGAGCTTCTTTAGTGGATTGCGGAATATCAACTTTGCGTGATTCTGCCTCTGTCATTAAATTAACTGCGATCGCAAACAGTATATTAATATGATTAACCGCCGACATTTCAATTTTATCGGCAATAGAAAACAGAACTACAAAATATTTATCTTGAATTTGTCGGCTAAACTCAGCTAACAAAGTAGACTTACCACATCCCCGATGTCCTGTAAAGACAATTTTGCCATCTCCATTAGGACTATCTTCCACTAATTGGTTCAGGTCTGCAATCAAATCATCACCATATTCGACTCTAAATCTTTCCATTTCGTTCCGTTCCATCAACGGAAACAGTTCCAGATTGCTGTATGCTTCTTGAAAGGAGTTTAATAAGTCTTCAGACATAGAGAGTGCCGTAAACGTGCTAACTATTCATATAATGGCTCATGATTTTTGAAGCACAAGTTCAGGCAATGTCTAGGATAGAGTATGCTTACATAACTTTTCAAATTCCGTTAATAAATAACTACTACGTGAGTGGTATGTTATGTCTTAAAAAAAGATGTCTTAATACCTAAATTTCAACCGATCAATAAGTAACAGAGGTCAATAATCAATAAGACTGAATGATAGATTATACATTCGATAATTTAGACTGAATGATAGATTATACAGATAAAATAGTGAAAGCTACTTAACACAGAAATAAAATAAAATTTTCAGTTATAAAAATAAATTTTTAGCGTGCTTCGTCTCATCCTTCTTTAGCCGATGCGATGGTAGCTGTTGTTACTATTGGTTTACTAGATGGGTATCCAGAGCTATTTCGTTCTATACATAAACCGCCCAGAACTAAAGTTCCTCTCTTTCTCTTATAGCCCAAGTCCACGCTTAGAGGACTAAAAGCCTTTCTAGTCGTCTTTAGACGACTTTTGCTATTAGCCTCAGAATTTATTCTGAGGCGGGCTAGATGAGAATGAAATAGCCCTAGATTCTCATATCGTTTAACTTTAAGATTGATACAAATACCTTGGTAGAGGCGCACAGCTTCACGTTTTGTGACGGGGATTTAGACCTTATCACAAAACGTAATTGCGAATTGCGGTACTAGTTGCAACCCCACGGATAAATCTGTGGGGTTGTTCTGTTGAGCTAATTAAGCGTTATTCAATTATTTGAACGACTTTCATCATTCCTTGGTCTTCGTGGTCTAGGATATGGCAATGAAGGACGAATTTGCCAGGAAATAAATCGTAACGGCTCTTAATGATTTCATCTTTACCCTTTCTCACTAAGAGTGTATCCCGCCAAATTACCTCGTCGTTTCCATTAGGATCTTTTCGGGTGTACTGGAAGGGATTAACGTGAATATGGAAAGGGTGATTAGCTGACGCTGACTTAAGAACCCACTCATCAGCTTTTTTAAGTTGCAAAGTGATGGGGTTGGGGTCATTGATATCAAATGGTGTACTATTGATCATAAACTTAGGGAATTGAATATCGAACAGGACTTCTTGGCGTCCATCTATTCTGGTAATGTCTGGTGGTGCATCTTTCTGTTTTGCCTCAAATAATTTTGCCAAGAATTTATCTTTATTTTTATCCTTTTCCTTTCTTGGCAATTCTGGGTTGGTGTCATCATTTAGTGGCACAGCATCACCTTCTACTATCACCTTTGCAAGTATTTCTTCATCTTCCGCAACGCCTAGTAGTGATTTTTTTGGCGGTGTAGCAATGTCTACAAGTTCGTACTCTTGAACTAACGGATTTTTAGGACTAGGAAATTGAACTAGCACATCGCTACGATAGCCAGGTTCAAGTTCGAGGGTTGACCAAGAGTCAATTGTGCCGAGCGCAATTCCATCTATAGCAATTTCATGAAATTTAGGTTGGGTTCTAATTCTTTTAGATATAGATACAGGTCTTAGTGACAGATTCAAGGCATCACGAACACCAGCATGGATAAACCGCCAACGTTGCATTTCTCCGGGCTTTATTCTGAGTGTTGGGTAAATTTGACCATTGATAGTGGTTTGACGACCTGATAAAGACCACGCAGATTGATTCAAGTCTGTTCCGAAACCGTTGTAACTTTCATCTATTTCGCCTTTGGTATCGTAAGTTATCTGCTGAAATACAAATATCTGATCTTTGGCGTTCTTGATTGCAGGTATTTCATCCAGTCCACCACCTTCAACAATTATGGCTCCAACCATTCCACTAGACACTTGTAAAGCAGTTGAACCATGTTTGTGCGGATGATACCAAAATGTACCCGATGGATGATTCAGAGGTAATTTAACACCAATATTGTAGTTCGGGTCTGGGTCTATCTCCTTTTCCTTTGGCGGCATTTCCTTCAGCACATTATCAGAATTGCCTGTCGATAAAACATGAAGTCCGTGAGTGTGTATGTTAGTCGTGTTGAAGCCGTGGGGCTTATTCATGCTTATTTCTTGTTCCGGTTTTGGTTCTGGTGGTAGGGCGTTAATCAGGTTGATAGTGATGAGGTCATTTGGCTTAACACGCAGTGTCGGCCCTACTATAGGACTAATATTTGATTTCTGAAAAAGCTCGGTACAGATCGAAAAGCCTAATTCCCTACTCCCTACTCCCCACTCCCCACTCCCCGCCCACGTAGATAATTTCAAAAATCAAATACGATTCCTATAGCATAAATGAATAAAACCATCCGGTCATCAACTCTCACCCGTACACGTTTGATAGAAGCCGCCTCGCAGGTATTTGCCAGTTTAGGTGTTCAAGGAGCAACAACCCGTGAAATAGCTCGTGTTGCTGGTGTGAATGAGGTGACTTTATTTCGCCACTTTGCTAGCAAAGAACAACTTTTGGGAGCAGTCATCAAAAACGCCTTGGCACTCCAAATAGAAGCCCTTGCACACCCCCAAGGGTGGACGCAGGATCTAAAAATTGATTTAATACAGTATGCCCATCTTTACAATACTATGCTAGAGGCACAGGAAGACTTAATTCGTACCTTCATTGGAGAAGCCAAACGTCATCCTGAGGCAGCGAAACAAGTGATTCAAGAAGCTGCCAAGCCTTTAGGGGAAAAACTGGTAGCTTACCTGCAATCGAGTCAGAGACGAGGCACTGTCAGAGCAGACCTTGATATATTTCCAGCAGTTGATATGTTTAAAGGAATGTTATTAGCTGGAATGCTGTGCCGTAGTGCAAATTGCAATCAAGGCAGCTATAGCTGTGAGGATTATATCGAAACCTGCGTAGAGATTTTTGTGTGCGGTATTAGTACCACTGGTCTTAATGATAAGTCTTTAACCGGACACGATATTATTTAGTAGACATCTCTAGAAATTAAATATGCGTTATCTATAGCGGTTCTCAGTTGTATGCAATATACTCTGACCTCACTTCCATTCCTCTCTTCCTTTTAGGAGAGAGGCTTTGAATCATACTCCCCAACGCTAGCTCTTAAGGGGCTGGGGGTTAGGTCTGTATTTAACTCAACCCAGAAGCGCTATATAGCAATCCTAAATCATTCGTGAGAATTTGAGATAGTTATAACTCCCCTGTAGTCCCCCGATGCTTTGGGGGGACGGCGTTAGCCGGGGGGTGAATTTTTTTACAACTCCTGCAAGGATCGCTATAGAACCCTTGTCTTGACGTAGCAATGCTACGTCTCTACATTCTTTTCACTCCTATGTCTAGTGTTCTTGTCCCGTTGGTCGAATGAGGATTTCGTTGACATTAACGCGCGGTGGTTGGGTAACAGCGTAAACGATCGCAGCAGCAATGTCTTCGCTTTGCAGAGGTGTAATTGCCTTGCGTCGTTCTTCGATCCGTTGTTTGGCAACGGGATCAGTAATTTGGCTGTCAATTTCCGTATCCACCAAACCTGGTTCGATGATGGTGACGCGGATGTTGTCTTTGTGGACTTCTTGGCGCAATGCTTCCGAGAGGGCATTGACACCCCATTTGGTAGCATTATAAACACCGACGCCCGCCCGCGCTGTCCGACCAGCCACTGAGGAGATATTGACTATATGCCCCGATTTTTGCGCCTTCAAAAGAGGCAAAACAGCATGAGTAGCATATAGCAGTCCTAGTACGTTGAGGTCAAACGATCGCCGCCAGTCTGAGCTATTCCCAGCTTCAATGGTTCCTAGTAAGGCAATCCCTGCATTATTCACAAGGATATCAACCCTTCCCAATTCTGCATTTGCCTTTGCCACCAAGTTATTTACCTGGGTTTCGTCAGTTACATCAGTGACAATGGGCAATGCCTTGCCACCACTAGCTTCGATACGTTGTGTCAATGCCTGAATGCGATCGCCACGCCTAGCAGCAAGAACTACTGTTGCTCCAACTGAAGCCAAAGCGATCGCAGTTGCTTCTCCAATTCCTGCTGAAGCCCCAGTGATAATTGCTACTTTTTCCTCTAATTTCCCTGTCATACGAGTTTATCAGCCTTTCGCCAGGTTTCAATTATTTTCCCGTCAACAATCCAATGAATGAACATAGCCGTGAACCTTTGCTCTCGGCTATAACTAGGTATTCCAAGGAACTTTCCTGCATCCATTATATGAGCATGAATAAAATTCAAATAACTCTTTGCTAAATATAGCTTTATTGGCGATGGATTAAATTAGCAATTGATATAGAATTTTTATTCACTATATTTGCTAAATTAGTATATATAGCCATTTTCAATCCAGTGAGGTACAGCTAGGCAAATAGACCTAACCCCCTAACCCCCAACTCGTCGCGGGAAGGGGGAAAATTTCAAAGCCTCTTTCCTAAAAGGAAGAGAGGAATGGAAGTGAGGTACAATTTTGACCTCACTGGGTCGAGAACCGCTATAATATGCCTAAAATTACTGTTTGCGTTCCTACTTTTAATCGTGTTCATCTCCTTCCTTGTGCCATTGCAGTAGATATGTTGTTGGTGATTTCGTTAAATGTTTTGAAAAATTTAAAGAGTTAGTAAATGCTATGAGGACTTATTTAACAAATGTGCGGATTGTTTTATCAGATGAGGTACTAGATGATGCTTCACTGCTTATAGAAGATGACGCGATCGCTGCTATTAATCCAGTAGCTACCTGTGGTGCTGAAGTCATTGATTTAAATGGTAAAATTCTGATACCAGGGATAATTGATTTACACTGCGATGCCATTGAAAAAGAAATAGAACCGCGTCCTGGTGCTTTATTCCCGATGAATTTTGCTGTAGCACAAATCGATAAACGCAATGCAATGGCAGGGATTACGACTCCCTTTCATGCAATTTCTTTTGCTCATGAGGAGTTAGGCGTTCGGAATAATGATATTGCGTCTCAAGTTGTGCAGTCAATTCATGCTTACCAGCCCTATGCACTAGTCGATAATCACGTTCATTGTCGCTATGAAATTACCGATCCTACTGGCTTACCAATACTTCTAGATTTGCTAGCTGAAAAATATATTCATTTAGTTTCTTTGATGGATCATACACCGGGACAAGGACAATTTAAGGATTTACAAGCTTATCAGAATTATATTTCTCGAACTTACAAGAAAAGCGCTGCGGAAGCGGAGGCAATGGCAAATAATAAAGTTCAAAATGCTGAAGGTGCAAAATCACGGATTGAGACTTTAATTTCTAAAGCTTTGCACCAAAATGTTTCAGTTGCTAGTCATGATGATGATACCCCAGAACGAGTACAAACTATAGCAAATATGGGAGTGCAATTGAGTGAATTTCCCATCAATTTAGAGACTGCAAAAGCTGCTAAAGCTGCTGGAATGTTCACAATTTTTGGCGCACCTAATATTCTGCGAGGTCAAAGTCAAAGTGGCTCAATCAAAGCGATTGAGGCAGTTCATCATCAAGTTGCAAGTTGTTTATGTTCTGATTATGCTCCTGGAACTTTACTTGCTGCTGTATTCCGGCTTTTAGAGATTTCCGAGTTAAATTTACCGCAAGCGATCGCTTTAGTTACTCATAACCCTGCTCAAGCTTTAAAGTTAAGCGATCGCGGAGAAATTGCAGTAGCTAAACGAGCTGATTTATTAGCAGTAGAAGTTGTGAATGGATTGCCTCAAGTAACAATAACCTGGGTAGCCGGAAAAATAGTTTATCACTGTGGTTTTTAGTGATAATTATTTTACAGAAATAGTTTTTAGCGATGTGAGACTAAGCTGAATTCTGACTAATTCGGCTTAGTGTCATAGGTTATTCAGTACATAATATGCTAGTTTGCTTTATTACTAGCTTTAATTTAATTCTTTTATTCTCATAAAACAAAAAGTATAAATAACCAGATAAATTCAGAAACTGATTTTTACTAATTAGTGATAAGCAAAATTAATACTATCAAGCTTTAATTATTAATAAAATGTTTGCGTTATATCCATAAAGCATTCTTTTACTAACAGTTAAAACTTTCCAGAAGAACTTGAACTACATATTATCAATAGTAATTCAAGTTTCTCAGCTAATTGTACTATTTTCTAAATATTTTTTCAAACCTTCTTATTCAGATTAATAATCTGAATTTCAATTTTTATGAACCAACAATGTCAAGACTGCTCTATCTATAATCAAATTGCCCAAAAGTTAATTGCAGATATCCAGGCTGGGGTTTATGGGCCGGGCGATCGCTTACCTTCAGAGAATCAATTAGCTACGCAATACAAGGTTCATCGACTTACTGCCCGTCAGGCAATTACAGCTTTAGTTGAGATGGATTTGGTCTGCCGACAGCAAGGACGTGGAACTTTTGTTAAGAAAAAAAAGATTGATTATTCTCTCAACTCCAAAACTAGCTTTACTGAAAGTTTGTTCAATTTGGGCTATCTTCCTTGCATCCGAATTCTGAGTAGCAAAATAATTACTGCAAGCCCTCAATTTTCTAATTTATTGGAAACAAATGTAGGGACTTCTATACTCAAAATTAAATTTCTTCGGGCAGCGACGCCAGCAATGACAGGTACTACTATACCTGATATGGAACCTTTATGTATCAGTACTTCCTATCTAATTTCAGAAAGATTTCCTGACTTAGAAGTGCTGATTTATAGAGCCACCTCCTTATATAGTTTGCTACAAAACTATTATGGAATTCAGCCGCGTCGCGCTCATATCCAGATTGAAACTGAACTAGCTTCTAAAGAAGAGGCAAAGCTTCTAAAAATTGCCCCCAGCCTGCCTTTGCTAGTTACTAAAAGCCAAGTTCGCGATCAGCATGACTACTTGTTTGAGTATACAATTAGTCGTTTTAGAGGCGAACGCTTTTCCTTAGAAGTCTCTTGTTGATAGGTGAAACTATGAAAGTTGGTGTTGCAATGGTTCCAAGCGCCCAGGTGAATCAGTATCTTGTGGAGTTGCAGAAAGAAGTAATGTCTTTTTGCTCACTTCGCCCTTTATTGGGAACTGAATTTAATCTACCACACATTACACTTCTTCAAGGTCGATTTAAAAATAACTTCAATTGGCTTAACTTGATTTCTGATCTGCGTGATTATTGCACACAGCAAAAATACTCTTTAGAGTTTAAGTTGTCTGAATTAGAATATCAGCCACCTGGCTGGTATTTTTTGACCTTAAGCCCAAATATCATGTTTTGTGAGGCTCACAGATTTGTTTTTGAGCAGCTCAAAGATTCGATGTATCTGACACAAGAAGATAGACAAAAAGACACTACTAACTACAGTAATTTAGAGAAAGAAAATTATTGTAAATATGGATATAGATATATTGGAGATGTATTTCATCCTCATATTACTTTGGGCAGAAGTATCGATAAGTCTCGAATTCAAGACGAAGCAGATATGATAAATACTGTTAAAGTATTTACTTCAAATATTGTAGGTACAATCCAAAAGATTACCATTTATGAAATGGGCGAGAATGGAAGCCATGCCAATACGTTATATTATGTCAACATCTGAATACAGACACCTGCTCCTCATCTGTCAAACATTCAATTTGTATACGACTTTCATATCTAACCAATAACAGCTTCGGTGATCCTATAGGACTAATATTTGATTTCTGAAAAAGCTCGGTACAACTCGAAAAGCCTAATTCCTTATTCCCTACTCCCTACTCCCCACTCCCCGCCTACGTAAATAATTTCAAAAATCAAATACGATTCCTATAGTTCTATTCACAATAAAAATGTTGCGATTCCGGTTACCAACCCGTTCATAGATGAACTTATCAACGCCATGAATAGCCAGATACACTCCCAACCCACCTATATGTCGCTGTTCCAATGGCTGATTTAGGTCATTCGGGATTTCTGTTTGGCTAGAGTCATAAGGGACACCAGTATCTTCCATTGAGATTGTTAGGGTTTGTTCGTTGAATTCGGCTTGCAAATCTAATACTCCTGAGTGACCTGCTTCTTGATAGCCGTAAACGATGATATTAGTGGCGATTTCGTCCACCGCCAAACGCAATTTATAGGAGGCTTTTTTATTTAAGCCAGCCGCCGCCGCCGCCGCCATCACATAGTCGGCGATCGCTTTTAAAGAATCCAAAGAATCTGATACAGTTAATAGTTCCATCATTATTAACCATGAGTCGTTATTTATAGTAGTTTTCAAATGAATAGACTTATTTTTTATTTCATGCTCCAGACACAGAGAGTAAGAGTTTGCAATAGCAGTTTTGATTTATTTAGACCACATTATAGCAGTCCTATTTGATTCGTGAAAAATATAGACAAGGAAACGAACCGCCTTCTGGTGCGTCGGCTTCCGCCAACGCGTAGCGTCTCGTAGAGAAGAACGCATTCGCGCAGCGTCTCGTTAGAGAAGGACGCAAAGGGAAGAAAGAAGAAAGGGATATATAATTTTCACAAATGATTTAGGATTGCTATATGAAGGCCTTGTTCTTGCTCTCTCTGCGTCCTTTGCGTCTGGAGGGTGAAACTAATTCACATTTCTATTCAACAACGCCAAAAAATCAAAGTATTTTTGAGATTTTGACTTTCCTAAACATGTTCTATTTCAGGTTCGTTATACTCACTGAGCATTACTACACTATAGTGGAAGCCGGTATTCTCAATAGTATCTTTAACCATTTCTTGAGCGCCTACTATATAAATGTCAACCTTGTTTCCGATTTTTTGTTTAGCAAAAATTAGCACCCTTAAACCCGCACTGGACATATACTCCAAGTTTTGCACTAGCAAAACCAAACGTTTGACATTTTGCCTTGCTGCTTCCTCTACCTTCTCCTTAAATACTGGTGCTGTAGACGCATCCAGTTCTCCAGATAAAGTGATTTTAGCGACATCGTTACTTGTTTCTAGAATTGCGTTGAAAGCCATAATTTTCTCCTTTAAATTTGTAATTAGCTTTTGATTCGTGAGCAATTTCATTTGCCCACAAGAATGACTACAGAGCGATCGCCTACAATTAATCCAGATTGATTTTCTAGTATCGGTTCTGTCCCAGGCTGCCAAATATCTTTTGGTGGAATAACGCCTGTGTTGGCAAACACATACCATCTCATCCCATCTCGCAAGCCAGGAATTTCAAACCAATGCGCTCGATGATGCATATTCATCGCTACCTAAATGTAGTTGTCTTGAACCGTCCCTTCCTTGGCATGTTTCCCACAGAGCATAAAAGCCAAGGTACGACTGTAAGGTGACCAGTCAGCATTCCAAGCTTGGGTGCCATGCCAGGTAATATCTGCATAGCCGCTGCCAACATAATCTACATTGCGAAAATGGTATTGATTTCTCAGAACCGGGTGAGCATTGCGGAAAGCAATGCAGTGTTTGAAAAATCGAAATAAGTTGGTATTTAATTCCAACAGATTCCAGTCCAACCAGTTCAGCTCATTGTCGTGGCAATAAGTATTGTTGTTGCCGCACTGAGAGCGCCCCATCTCATCGCCCATGAGAATCATCGGCACACCTTGACTTACCATTAGCATAGCGATCGCATTTTTCATCTGCCGTTGGCGTAAGGTCAGAATTCCCTGATCCTCAGTCCATCCTTCTGCACCACAATTCCAACTGTCGTTATCGTTACACCCATCATTGTTGTCTTCACCGTTAACTTCGTTATGCTTCTCGTTATAAGAAACCAAATCCGTTAAGGTAAAACCGTCGTGGGCTGTAACAAAATTAATTGATGTGGCAGGGCCACGACCTGCCCCAGCATAGAGGTCTGGCGAACCTTGTAGCCGTTGTGCCATGTCTCCGACTCGCCCCGAATCTCCCTTGAGGAATTTCCGAATTCCGTCACGATATTTGCCATTCCACTCCGCCCACCGACCAAAGGCGGGGAAGGAGCCAACTTGGTAGAGTCCGCCTGCATCCCAAGCCTCGGCAATTAGTTTGCACTTAGCTAAAATTGGGTCAAATGCTAGCGATTCCAGTAATGGTGGGTTAGCCAGTGGCTTACCCCAAGGGTCACGTCCCAAAATCGAGGCCAGGTCAAAGCGGAAGCCATCGATGTGATATTCACTCGCCCAGTAGCGCAGGCAGTCAAGCACCATGCTGCGAACAATTGGGTTGTTGCAATTGAGCGTATTGCCAGTGCCACTGAAATTATAGTAATACCCATCCGGTGTAAGCATATAGTATGTTTTGTTGTCAATCCCCCGAAAAGAAATTGTCGGGCCACGCTCATTTCCTTCCGCCGTATGGTTGAAGACAACATCCAGAAACACCTCAATGCCGTTTCTATGCAGTGTTTTGACGAGGGCTTTCAGCTCATCAACCTGCATCCCAAACTTGCCGGTGGTCGCATAACCAGCCTTGGGGGCAAAAAAGCCCACAGTACTGTAGCCCCAGTAATTTAACAGTAATTCCTCACTTTCCGGTTTGGGGCGGCTGTTTTCAAATTCATCAAACTCATAAACAGGCATCAATTCGATACAGTTGACCCCCAACTCTTTGAGGTAAGGAATTTTTTCGCGGATACCAGCAAAAGTTCCCGGATGCTTCACCCCGGAGGAAATATGGCGGGTAAAGCCACGGACGTGCATCTCATAGATAATCTGATCCTCCGGTGGGATTTCCAGAGGTCGGTCATCTTCCCAGTCAAAGTCGTCGAACGCCAGACGGGCGCGATGCTGATAAATATCATCCCAGTTTGGGGGAGTTCCCCAAACATCCCGACCACCAATGATTTTGGCGTAAGGGTCTAGAAGGATTTTGCTGTTGTCAAACCAGTGACCTTCTTTAGGATTAAAAGGCCCATCCATCCGGTAGCCGTATTCGATATTTTCGTAGTCTAGATCGAATACAACCATACAAAAGACATTGCCAATGCGAAATTCATCGGGAAACGGAATTTCTACCATTGGTTCAGGAGCGCGCTTTTTGAAAAGTACTAATGTACAGGATTTGGTGTAACTGCTGGTTCAGGACTGCTAACTGGCGCTGATGGAATAGGAGTAGACTCACTAAGAGCTGAGAGAGTAAATCGAGCAATCACAGGGTCGTGATCGCTGGCTGACCTAGAAATACCTGCGTTAACATGAACAGCATTTATTTCAGGATTTCCATTATCAAGTAAGTTTGGGGTAATCAGGATCTGGTCAATTTGTTCTTTACTCCCTCGGAAGACATAAGAAAAGCGGTCTGCCGGTGGAATTTTATTTACCAAATTTTCTAGCTTATTTCCTTCAAGAACTTTTATCGGCTGGGAGTCTGGAGTATCATTCAGATCGCCAAGAACAACGATATTTGCATTTGGGTCAGTAGTTAAGCGATCTACAACAAATTCATTAACAATTGTTGCCTGCTTTATCCGTTTTGGGTTGGAAGCCGCTCCCCCGCTTTTAGAAGCAAAGTGATTGTTTATCAGGGTGATGGGAATATTGTTGAAAGTAAATTCACCCACTAAAGGTTTGCGACTTTCTAAAAAAGCCGGATCATCCGCAAAGCGTTCAAGTTTCTGTAGCTTAACTCGTTGAGGATTGAACAAAAAGCCTACCCGGATATTTCCACCTGGTTGGCCTCCATCCAGTCCATTCTCAGGAGGAATTTCTTGATACTCATAGGCTGGGCCTCCCGCAGATTGGATAGAACTGATCAGAGTCTCAGCAGTCAGACTAGCATCAACCACTGAACTCAACTCAGCTCCATCATTGTCTTGTATTTCTTGCAAAGCAATAATGTCTGGTGCTTCAAGATTAGTAACAATCTGGTTTGCCAAAGCTGTAAACTTACCGCTTTTCACATCATCATCGACGTTTCTGGTCGTATTTTCATCAACCTTAGAGACGTTTTCCTTTTTAGGATCAAGGTTTTCGACATTGAAGGTGGCAACCGTTAATTGCGTAGGACTTCCTACCAAAGATGTAACTTCTACACTATGAGCGATTCCTGAAGGAAGGCAGAATGCAAAAAAAACAATCAGACATAGTGTCTGCAAGACTTTTCGGATAGAACTCATGAACATTCTCCTTAATTGCAAATAGAGACTAGTAGTCTGGCAAGCGAAGTTTGAAGGGTATCCAAAAATTTGACAACACGAAAAAACCTTTCCCTACTCCCCACTCCCTACTCCCTACTCCCCACCCTCACAAGCGCATTGTTGACTTGCCAGACTACTAGTCCATAATTCTGGCGATCGCCATCAGTAGGCATTGCACCATCACCTAATACTAACGTTAAGGATCGTTACTTTGTTTAACATATTCGAGACGGCGTATCTGGGTATCCCGTATTCTCTGGGGTTAAAGCAAATTAGTCTAGAAATTTTATGTATAAGTGCTTCCTTGAGCATCTGGAACAATGGCTTTTGCAACGGTTTACATTAGAGAGTCGCCCAATTCCCCCAGGACTAGAGTATCAGGTGAGCGATCGCGGCAGAAATCCCGCCACAATTCAGAGTTGGTGCTATCAGTGCCCACAGTTGCGGAAAATTCGCTATACATACATTGATGCAGGCGCAAGTGCCCAGATTTTTAATAGTGTGATTTATCCCAGTCATCACTATGATTTGCCTTTACTCGGCATTGATTTTCTCTCTTTCGGTCAGGTGAAAAACCTGATTGTGATGGATTTCCAGCCTTTATTTCAAGATGAAGCTTACTTGAGAAAGTACATACATCCATTGCAGACATTGCATGATAAATATCCAGACTTGGCACAAGGCTTGGAAATGAAATTTTACGATGCTAATCAGTACTTCTCAAAATATCTATTATTTGCCAAAACCGATGCAGAAACAGTCAGAACGAGGGTCTTTGAGGCATTCAAAGACTATCTGAATTTGTACTGGCAGATGCTAGCCCAAGCTGAACCTCTGATCGACCGATCAGACATTCAACGGATTGTCAAAGCCCAAAAAGACTACGATCAATATAGTGCCGATCGCGATCCTGCATCTGGTTTATTCAGTAGCTACTTTGGACATCAATGGTCAGAGCGATTTTTGCATGAATTTTTGTTTGAGGATGCTGTGCCATTAGTAGCTAGTGCAGCCAAATAGTGATTTAAATCGACATCACTACAACAAAAATAGTTAATTTTGAATTTTGAATGCGTGAATTTTGAATTGGGAGCGAAGCGAAATTGACTCTCTATCAGCCATTTTTAGATTACGCGATCGCGCTTTTGCAGGAACGTTTGAATTTGCAGCCTTATGCAATTCCTCAAGGGTTTGAGTCGAAGCAAGCAACAGTGGGCAAAGGCAAACATCACCAAGAGGTCTTAACGACTAGCTATGCCTATCAAACTACCAAACTCCGGCAAATTCGAGCCGCCCATGTACAGGGGGGTAACTCACTTCAAGTATTAAATTTCGTTATTTTCCCCCATCTGAATTACGATTTGCCCTTCTTTGGCGCAGATTTAGTTACCTTGCCAGGAGGGCATTTAATTGCCCTCGATATGCAACCCCTATTTCGGGATGATTTGGGGTATCAGGCAAAGTATACCCAGCCTATCCTGGCAACTTTTCACGCCCATCAGCAGCATCTACCTTGGGGGGGCGACTTTCCCGAAGAAGCCCAGCCCTTTTTCTCACCCGCCTTTCTCTGGACGCGCCCCCAGCAAACTGAGGTAGTGGAAACCCATGTGTTTGCAGCGTTCATTGACTATCTACAAGCCTACCTGGATTTTGTTGACCAAGCGCAACCGATAACCGACTCCCAATATTTAGCAGACATTGAACAGGCTCAACTGCGTTATCTCCGCTATCGAGCAGAAAAAGACCCAGCACGGGGAATGTTCACCCGTTTTTACGGTGCTGAGTGGACAGAAGAATATATTCACGGGTTTTTATTCGATTTGGAAAGAAAGCTGGCATCAGCGATTAGATAAAGTCAGCCCCTTTGGGGAAGTCAAAAGTCACGTCGCTTCGCTCCGAATTCAAAATTCAAAACTTGTACTGAGCGTAGCCGAAGTATTCAAAATTCAATAAATCTTTCGTAGGGGCACAGCATTGCTCATACGTGTCAACTTAAGCTAAAAGTAGCTTAACTGTTAGCTTCCTCACCCGCCTCGAACTAAAGTTCAAGGCTCATAGCTAAAGTCTACTGAAGTAGACTAAAGATTTTTCAGATTATTTAGTCATCTTTAGATGACTTTCGCTATTAGCAAGGAACTTCAGTTCCTTGCGGGACATGGTTTTTACGTTAAGTTGACACCAATGAGCTGGCTCGTGCCCCTACAGCATGGTCTATTTACGATCGCAGGATAATTAAGAAAAGCCTGAAAACTTCCTATTTTAGGTAATGCACATCACGATGCATTTCTACAGTGCGTAAGTCCTAATTTAGTTGCTCTGTACCTTTTTATTTCTGGTCAAAGGTAGAACCAGGACGATCGAAAAGGTTTGTCTATTGGTAACTGAATCTGAGAAAATCGAACATGGGCATTTTAAATCTAGTTTTAGGAAACACAACGGATATGGCTGATACTACAGAACTCACCTCAAACGCTCAAGCCAGCCCTGAAGAACTGACAGAAGCGATCGCTCAATTAGAAGAATATCGGGAACGCCTGGTTAACGATACCCTGTCAATGGCGCAGCGTGCCAAAATTATGAAGGCACAAGCACTTGCTAGCCTGCAACCTCAGCTTGCCCAGTTAGATGCAACTATTGAGTCACTACGACAGCAGCTATCTACTCTGGCATCTGGTAACTAGATCATTTAACAATAAAGGTGATAGGGAATTTGTCATGAGTCAATCGCTCAACTCCAAAGCTCCAGCAGTGGATGATCCCATCCTGCGAGTGCAAGCTGAAAATGATGATCTGGTTCAGAGGGTAAATGAGCAGATTACGCTAGAAACCTTCGATTCTACAGATCAAAAAGTTCTTAAACAACTCGTGGAGGGTTTAGGAGATCCACGGGGAATGGTGCGACTGCGGTTTGCCGAAACCTTGGGTGAAATTGGTGAAGCAGCAACGCCATTTCTTGTAGAAGCACTAGCAAATCATTCCAATGTAGTTGTGCGCCGGGCTGCTGCCAAGACACTCACTATCATCTCTGACCCGCGTGCTGTGCCAAACTTGCTTCATGCTTTTCTGAATGATGAAGATACCGTAGTCAGAAGTTCAGCCGCCGGGGCGTTGGCCAGAACAGGAGAAGCATCTGTACCAGCGTTGTTGGGAATTTTAGCATCAGACGAGCATCCACAGGATATTAAAGGTCTTGCCGCATGGGCGTTGGCGTTTATTGGATCGGAAGCAGCAGACCATCTATACAAAGCATTGAACGCCGCCTCTTTGGATGTCCGATGTGCTGTCATCGGGGCTTTTGGTCATGTGGCGCAAGAACAGTCAGACGAAAAGTCCTGCAACCTTCTGGTTTCTGCTCTGACTGACAAGGAAGCGCTCATCCGCACTGAAGCAGCCGCAGCCTTGGGACAAGTAAATTATCCTCCCTCTGTGCCGCATTTAATTTTAGCAATTCAAGATGCTGATTTAGACGTGAGGAAAGCAGCAATTAATTCTCTCGGTAAAATTGGCGATCGCACCGCATTAAAATCATTACAGCCGCTACTTAATGACGAACAAGAGGTGGTGCGGGTTCTGGCTAAACTAGCGATCGCGCAAATTGAACGCCAGTCCGAAGCAAATGATTGGTAATGTTCCCGTTCCGCTGCTTGCGGATAATTGTAGCGACTGTTTTAAAAGTCAAGCTCACCCTTTGTTTGTGGAGATTTATGAAAGCGATGCCTACGGTGGTCAGTGAGCTTGTCCTGAGCGTAGCCGACTTGTACTGAGCGCAGTCGAAGTAAGGGCGCAGCCGAAGTGCGGGCTACGCCTACGCACTGTGTACTTGATCGCGGTGCGACAAAGTTTCAAGTACTCCAACACGATTTTGGAGTACCTCAACACAACTTCGGAGTACCTCAACACGACTTCGGAGTACCTCAACACGACTTTCAAGTACCTCAACACGACTTTCAAGTACCTCAACACGACTTTCAAGTACCTCAACACGACTTTCAAGTACCTCAACACGACTTTCAAGTACCTCAACACGACTTTCAAGTACTTCAACATGACTTCGAGGTATCTGTTGTTATATAGCAGTCCTAAATCATTCGTGAGAATTTGAGATCGTTTTAACAAAGTTTGGGGGTTTAAGTAAGAGTGTTCCAATAAATAAATGATCCAAAGTCTGTCATTGCGAGCGCAACGCAGTGGAGCGTTCGCTGAAAGCGTTCTCGAAGAGTAGCAATCACAAAGACTCAGAGATTGCTTCATTCCGCTTCGCTCCATTCGCAATGACAATTGGGCATTTTTTTACTTGGATTACTCTAAAGAGCCTAACGACGGCAGCACGTTTTGAAGGTACACCCCTCCCCAATACTGCGTAGGTTTTGAATATTCGTAGGTTGGGTTGAGCTTAAGCGTTACCCAACAAACCCCCCTCTTAGGTTGGGTTTCGTTCCTCAAGCGCCACTTGCTTCAAGTCGGGAAACCCGCCCAACACAGTGCATTGGTGTCAACTTAACGTGAAACCAAGCGTCCGCCGGGAATTTAAATTCCCGGCTCATAGCTGAAGTCCTCTGAAGAGGACTGAATTTTTAGTCCATTTTAATGGACTTGGGCTATTAGACCGCCGTTTTAACGGTGGGCGGACGAACAACACCCAACGAGTACGCTATTTCTGGCTTAAGTTGACACCAATGAACACAGTGGCTCCCCAACCTACACATTTTTATTTTTTATCCAAAACCTACGCAGTATTGCAATGAGTAGCATCATGTGGATTTATTCGTCGTTATCTAAAACTGTCCACTTGTCAAGCAGGTGTAACTTTTGTTAACCTTAATTTTAGGGAATATATAAAGCTAATGTTGCGAAACACCGGAGAGTAAAAACTATGGATATCCCGATGGAGCTTAACTTAGAGCAGAAATTCAACCTCAAACTTTACGAAGAGCAAATTAAGAGATTAAACCAGGAAGAATCTCAAAAATTGCTTCTAGAACTGCTGCGGCAGTTAATGGTCAAAGACAATATGATCAAGCATCTTCTCAAGCAGGCTTAACTAACTGGGGATGTTTGTTAATTTTCTAGAGTACAAGTAGAAACAAAAGGATGTGGAAAGGCTTCTCTAGATTAAACTGCAAGCCTACTCTATCCTCTGGCGGTATATATATTCAATTTCAACAACAACTGGCGTTAGTGTAGCTCCTGCGTAAGGAGGTTCACCCCCATAACGTTTATTACCAAAAGCTTGTCGGATTTACTCAGCACGAGCGCACTATTTTTTAGAACCAAGCATAAAAATGGGCATGATATCATGTCCGATAAATTACTTGTGATATGTCAAAAGCGAGTGGAACGAAGTGAAACGAAGCAATCACAACGTCTGGAGCGATTGCTTCACTCCGTTCGCAATTGACTTGTGTTTAACCGGACG
>NZ_JAIVFR010000600.1 GCF_020829685.1 Nostoc sp. CHAB 5715
TCTTCTATGGGAGAGCCTCATCAGCAATTGCATCTGGCAGTTCATCATATAGCCGCCATAGAGGTTGATATAGATAGCCAAAGGCGATTGTTACCATAGTCAGCATTCCCACCACAACAAACAACAAAGCAATACCGTATCCTCTACCGACACCAATGATCTTGCCGATGCTTCCAGCTAATAACCCTGTAGGGGTAAGTAATGGCTCGAAAACTCCATCGGCTAAAGGCCCTGCAATCAGATAGGCAAGCGGTAGTGATGCCAAGGCGACCATACTTCGCACGGCAAAGACTCGTCCCTGAACAGTAGGGGCGACTTTGCTCTGCCAGATAGCTTGGTCGCAGCCATTGATCATCGACACCCCAAAATAGTAGATGAAGGCAGCAGCAAAGAAGACAGGAACAGAAGGTCTAAGCCCTGCCAGTATTATGGACAACGCACCTGATAGCGTAAAACCAAACACACCAAGAATACGGTTCTTTGGGCCGCCCCAAACGCTCATCACCAGACCACCAACCAACATACCGCTTCCACCAATAGATAGCACCGTACCCAGTACATTAGCCGTAGCAAAGGCTAATACCAGTGGTGTAACTAGTACGCTGACAACTCCGATTAAGAAATTAATGGCAGCAAAGAAAATCAACAATCCTAGTAGTCCGGGTCGAGCAGTGATGTATGTCCACCCATAGGTGAACTCCCGCAGCCGCCAACTTTTCTTCACTTCATGCTCTGCGGTAGTTTTTGGCTGAGGGAATCGGACGAGTAGCAGCGTCACCAGAGAAAAGAGAAAAGTAACGCAGTCGATCAAGATTACGCCCTGAATCTGAATAGTCACAACCAGCACACCTGCTAACATCGGTGCAAGCAGCCGTGAAGTTGCCTCTGCAAATTGCACCATACCACTGGCACGACCAAGGTGTTGCTTTGGGACAAGCATTGTAGTAGCAGCAGCATAGGCTGGCCACTGGAAAGCGCTAAAGATCGAACTAACTCCTACAACTAAGTAGATATGCCAGACTTCAAGCCGACCAACCAAGAGCAACAGCACAATAGCTAGCGTACTCAGTCCGGCTCCAGCATCGCTCAGTATCATGCAAGTGCGTCGGTTCCAGCGATCTACAAGCACACCGACTAAGGGTGATAACAAGATGCTTGGCAGTATTGCGAACAAAGAAATCAGGGCAAATTGCGTGACTGACTCGGTATTTCGGTATACCCAGACACCTAAAGCAAATCGAGTCAGCCCAGAGCCGATAAATGAGACAAGCTGCCCAAACCAGATTAAGGTAAATATTCGCATTCTACAGATGTGGGTGATTTAGGAAACCATTATCAGTGAAGTAAGAGAAGTAGTTTTCCAGAAGTTCGTCATCGATCGCAGGACATACAATAGAAGTATCTACTAGTTTATCAAGCGTTTTTTGGGAATCGAACTGTGTCATTTTTGATTGAGAAAGACTCTCTTCAATGGATATCTGATTTTTGGATCTATTTTCAGGAAACAAAGGCAAAAGGGAATACAACGTTGCATCTGGAGAATGCTTTACAGCAGTTATCAACTCTTGTCGCCATTCATCATAGGCAACTAGCCGCAGTGGATAGCCATAAGAACGTACCCACCCCATGAGTTCCTCTAGTTTAATTGGGTGGGGATTGAGCAAGTGAAAAACTTCTCCAATTGATTCTTTTTGCTGAGATAAATAAACGATCGCTTGACTTACGTAGTCTACAGGGGTCATGTCCACCAAACCATCAATTTTCGGCACACTACCAAGCTGAATACAGCACTTAATCATGCTGCACATAAAATCATTTGTATTCCAGACCCCTGTTTTGCTGTTGCCTGTGATTCTTCCCAGTCTGTGGATACTCACAGGAAGCCCTCTAGAAAGTGCGATCGCTACTAACTTTTCTGCCACCCATTTACTCTGAGCATACCCACTTTCGAGAATTTCACCGTGTTCCAAATAGTCTTTTTCTCGGAATACTTGAACTTCCGAATCGCTTTGTGCGGGAAAAACAGAAAGGGTAGAAACGTAATGCACAGGTTTGACTTTGATTAAGCTTGCTAATCTGAGAACTTCCTGGGTTCCAAGAACATTAATCGCCTTCATCTGCTCGTATGGATGAATAAAATTAACTAAAGCACCATTGTGATAAATAACATCTATATTATTTGCCAATAGCAGAAACTGTTCCTGAGATAGTCCAAAAAGTGGCCCAGATAAATCTCCCACAATCGGGATGATTCGGAAACTTAAATGTTCGTTCCAAAGTGAATACATTTCCAGGTTTTGGCGGAGCTTATTTTTACCTGATTCTACATCAGCAGAACGTACCAAACAATAAATATCTGCTGGAGTTTTTTGGAGAAGTTCATCAAGTAAAAAAGCTCCTAAAAAACCTGTGGCTCCAGTTAATAAGATACTAGCTGGCTCGGTTGTATAATCTCTTGGGAGAGCTTCAGGACAAATTGAGGGATCGAGAACGGCTTCGGCTTGCAGATCCGCAACAGTTTTCCGAGCAATAGTATTAGAACCTGTGTTTTGAACCATCTCAATACTTTCGGCTAGGCCAGCTACCGTAGGCATTTCAAATAGACTACGCAAGGGTAGCTCTACTTGAAAAGTTTCACGCACTCGAAAAATCATCTGAGTCAGCAGTAATGAATGACCACCCAACTCAAAGAAATTATCATTAATACCAACTTGTTCCCGAATAAGTAACTCAGACCAAATTGCCGTTAATTTCTTCTCAGTTAATGTACGTGGTGCTACGTAAATTGTGTCATCATCATAGTGGTTTTGGTCATCTATTGGTAAAGCTTTGCGGTCTACTTTACCGTTAGGAGTGAGTGGTAGTGCTTCTAACATCACAAAGACTTTTGGCAGCATATATTCAGGCAACTTATCCCTGAGAAAGCGGCGTAGTTCACTGCTTTTCGGCACTGACTTTTGCTTGGGAACCACATAAGCTACTAAGTATTGGTTGCCCGTAGCATCTTGTTGAGCGATGACTACAACTTCCCTAATCTCTGAATGTTGAGTCAGTACCACTTCAATTTCTCCAAGTTCGATGCGAAAGCCGCGCACCTTCAGCTGATTATCAATACGACCGAGAAACTCAATGTTGCCGTCTGGGAGATAACGCACTAAATCCCCAGTTTTGTAAAGGCGACTCAATTTTAGATTTTGGATTTTGGATTTTGGATTGCTAAATTGTGTGCGATCGCAATCTTCTAGATTTTTACTACAATCCCCCAATCTAAAATCTAAAATCGGCAATCCAAAATCGCTAAAGGGGTTAGGAATAAATTTTTCTTCAGTTAAGTCTGGGCGATTCAAGTAACCTCGTGCTAAACCAGCACCATCAATATAGAGTTCTCCCTGAATACCAATGGGAACTGGCTGTAGGTATTTATCTAACACATACACTTGAACATTACCAATAGGCTTACCAATGGGTACTCCTGACAATGTACTATCTGATGAAAAGCTAGCTTTTGGTAACTTATAAATTGTTGTGACTACAGTTGCCTCTGTAGGCCCATATCCGTTGAATAGCTGCGGGTAATCACCTACATACTTTTGCCACATTTTTACTCGTTCTAGGAGTACCTGCTCTCCCCCAATAATTACCAAGCGTAATGATTCAGGTAGCCTTAGCTTTGTCGTCGTTAATTCAAAAGTCAGATGATGCCAATATGCTGTAGGTAAATCTAATACTGTAACTTCCCATTCTTGACATTGTTTGAGGAAATTAGGTATATCAATTAACATCTGTTCATTACGTAGCACCAGCGTGCCACCAGAGATCAGGCAGGGATAAATTTCTTCGACTGCCGCATCGAAACTAATAGAGGCAAACTGTAGAATGCGATCAGACTGAGTAAACCCATATTCAACAATTGCCGCAAGAGTGAAATTCACTAAAGACTGATGTTGAATCATCACTCCTTTTGGTTTGCCTGTAGAACCTGATGTATAGATGATATATGCTAAATTTTCTGGTGTCGCACCACTGACGAGATTCTCTTCACTCTCTTGAGAAATTACTTCCCAGTCTGTATCCAGGCTAATTACATGTAGTCCATCAAACTTTTGTTTCACCAATAAATGCTTCTGAGTCAAGAGGACAGACACCTGTGAATCTGACAACATCCAGGTCAAGCGTTCTTGAGGATAAGCGGAATCTAACGGTATATAAGCCCCACCAGCCTTGAGGATGCCCAACAGCCCTATGACCATTAAAAGTGATCGCTCTACACAAATGCCTACCAACACCTCTGGTCTGACACCAAGCGAATCGCTACGCGACAGCTTCGCTGAACGCAGATGGTGCGCTAGCTGATTTGCTTTATCATTCAGTTCCCGGTATGTTAACTGTTGACCTTCAAAGACGACTGCAACGGCATCCGGTGTCTGCTGTACTTGAGTTTCAAACAACTCATGAATGCACAACTCTTGCAAATTTTCTGTTTGTGTGCTGTTCCACTTTACCAACAGAGTCTGTCGTTCTGTTGCTGTCAAGATTGGCAAATCACTTAGACTCTGGTCGGGATTAACCACAATGCTTTCAAGCATTGTCTGGAAATGCCCAACCATTCTATTAATAGTGGCTGCCTCAAACAAGTCAGTGTTGTATTCTAGATTCCCCATCAATCCCTGCGGCGTATCTGTCATCGATAGAGACAGGTCAACCTTGGCTGTCTTACTGTCCACCATCACAGGATTCAGGATCAGTTCTGGCAACTCCAAGGGTGGCATCGGTGCATTTTGCA
>NZ_JAIVFR010000601.1 GCF_020829685.1 Nostoc sp. CHAB 5715
TGGCTCTTTTGCTGATTAAAAACGTATATTTAACTAGAATTAAAGTATTATAGCGATTCTTGTTTGGATACCATAGGCGTTAGGGGCGTACAGAAGTGCGCCCCTACAAAAGATACATCAGTTTAGCTATAAATTAATATCTACCGTTTTACGGCTATTAGAAAAATGAGGTTTAAAGACTGGGCGACTAGGGTGCTACTAATCTCGCTGATGTTCATCGCTTTAATTGTAGTGCTGCTAACTGGACGAGCGACAAAATTACAAAATAATCCGACTACATCTCATACATCCAATCCACAGATTACAGCCTGGAGTCAATATCCCCAAGCACAATTTCAATCAGCAAAAGAGCCAGAGAAGAAATCTCAAAATGTTATCAAGTCCCCAGTCAAGATTAACAAGCCTGTAGCAAAATATGTAACCACTCAAGCTTTTGCACAGTATAGACCTAATTATCAAGTTGCTTCGGTTGACCCAAGTAACTATGGAGAACGATACGCCCAAGATATTAACGGCATTCCTCTCAACAATCAACCAATTATCGTCCTCCATGAAACTGGTTATTCTGCTTCCAGCGCCATTAATTTCTTTCAAGTAGCCCATGACGATGAAAGTGTGCAAGCAAGTTACCACGCTTTAATCAAGTTAGACGGAACGGTGGTTTATCTAGTACCACCAGAAAAGCGGGCTTTTGGTGCGGCTAACTCAGTATTTGAGACTCCAGAGGGTGTGGAAACTGTGCAGACTAATCCAAATTTGCCTGCGTCTGTGAATAATTTTGCTTATCACGTCTCTTTGGAAACACCGCCAGATAGTTATAACGGTAGCAGCCAACAAACCCATAGCGGCTATACGGAGGCTCAATATAATTCTCTTGCTTGGTTAATTGCTCAAAGTCAAGTCCCAGACGATCGCATTACTACGCACCATCTAGTAGACCGTTCTGGTAAAAAAGTTGACCCGATAAATTTTGATGGGAATAAATTTCTGAGCTTACTTAATACTTATCGGGAGGTCAAACCAATATAGCAATCCGATTTGATTTCTGAACTTCTTTGTGTAGGCAGGGAGTAGGGAGTAGGGAGTAGGGAATCAGCCTTTTCGAGTTGAGGGTGAGTTATTTCAAAAATCAAATAGGAGTCCTATATATAGAGTAAGTAAATAATTTAACGTGAGTGAGTTTGACAAACCTCTCCCTGCCTTGAACTAAAGTTCAAGTCTGTCCCTCTCCGAGTCGGAGAGGGACAGGTTTTGCGTAGTAAAACCTCTTAGAGGTATATTGAACCAAGCTATTTGCTAAAGCTATAAATTTGCTGCGTCTCCAGGCGATCGCTAATCGATGAAGGCAGTGTACCATCTGAGAATGTCTGGCGATCCAGTTGAACTTGTAAATTACTCAAAGGATCGCAACCAGAAGAAATCAGAAATTCTAGTTTCTGGATGTAAGGCAAAGTTGCGAGGTTATCCAGAATTTGGAAGATAGCTTGTATATAAGGATGACCACTTTGTTGATACCAATCACAGCTAGCAACTTTTGGCTGATCAAAACCCAAGTGTACTGTTAAAGATGGCTGGTCAAATAGAGCGATCGCTAATGGACGCGCTTCTTCCTGTAACAATAAATCATTACTTTTCGCTAAATGTCGCAGTTTTTCTAAGCGTTCATAACGTTCCGTCACAGCTTCCGGGTCATCTTGCCAATGGATTGCTACTGTTACCAGATAAGTTTGTAACAGCATGTGACCCAGCTTTTTCGCCTTTGTCGCCAGGTAATAGGAATTGTAGTCATTGGCCTCAATTAATAATGGCACGCGATCGACTACTTCCATCCCATAGCCCTTAACTCCAGCAATTTTACGGGGATTATTGGTAATCAGACGTATCTTTTTGATGCCCAAATCCATGAGCATTTGTGCCCCCATCCCATAGTCTCGCAAGTCAGGCGGAAATCCCAAACGCTCATTTGCTTCTACTGTATCCAGTCCCATATCCTGCAACGAGTAGGCTTTCAGCTTGTTAATCAAGCCGATTCCCCGCCCTTCTTGACGCAGGTATACAACTACACCTTGACCCGCAGACTCAATCATTTTGAGTGCAGCTACAAGCTGCATCCGACAGTCGCAGCGCAAGGAACCCAAAGCGTCACCAGTTAAGCATTCTGAGTGCATCCGCACCATTACTGGCTTATCTTTGAAGTTAGCTGGATCGCCTTTGACAATTGCAACGTGTTCTGTATTATCTAGGGTGTGGCGGTAGGCGTAAATTTCAAACTGGCCAAATTGACTAGGCAGCTTGGTAATCACCTCACGATACACGAGGCGATCGTGCTGTAGGCGATAACTGATTAAATCCGCAATACTAATGATTTTTAAATTGTGACGTTTGGCATATTCGACTAACTGCTGCAACCGCGCCATTGAACCATCGGAGTTTTGAATTTCACAAATTACTCCTGCTGGGTATAGTCCTGCTAGCCTAGCTAAATCCACAGCCGCTTCCGTATGTCCTGCGCGTTTGAGTACGCCTCCAGCTTTAGCCCGAATCGGGAAAATATGACCAGGACGACGTAAATCGGTTGGTTTGGTGGCTGGGTTAAGAGTAACCTGGATAGTGCGGGCACGGTCTTCTGCTGAGATGCCAGTGGTTACACCCAATTCTGGGCCGGCATCAATGCTAACAGTGAAGGCAGTTTGGTTAGTATCTGTAATGTTGCTTACCATCAAGGGTAAGTCTAACTCGTCTAAGCGATCGCCTGTCATTGCCAAACAAATCAGCCCTCTAGCTTCCACCGCCATGAAATTAATCATGTCGGGTGTGGCAAATTGGGCGGCACAAATTAAGTCGCCTTCATTTTCTCTATTTTCATCATCTACCACCACAATAAGGCGACCAGCTTTTAGGTCTGCTAAGGCGGCATCAATCGAATCAAATTTAAAAGCTTGGTTAGTATTAGGCTGTGACACAGAAAGATTTCCAGCTACCAACGTAAATTTTTTTAACAATTTCTTCTTTTAGATTGTAGCTCCTTTATAAGGCAGAGAAGTAGACTAGCAATGATTTGATAAGGTGGCAACAATTTTTGCCATTATAAAGTGCAGCGACACAGCGACAGTAAGAGATGAGGGAGCAGGGGGGATGAGGAGGATGAGGGACAAGGGGGGATGAGGGAGCAGGGGAGAGATGAGGGAGCAGGGGGGAGATGAGGGAGCAGGAGGGATGAGGAGGATGAGGGACAAGGGGGGATAAAGAAGAATTTACTTCTTTTGCTCCCTCATCTCCCCCATCTCCCTCATCTCCCTCATCTCCCCCATCTCCCTCATCTCCCCCATCTCCCTCATCTCCCTCATCTCCCCCATCTCCCTCATCTCCCTCATCTCCCCCATCTCCCTCATCTCCCTCATCTCGTCGTTTCGGCGTTTTGTACGCTGTGCATCTAGTCGCTGATATTGTTGATAGCTGATAACGAATTCACCATTCATGGGATAAGGATTTCAGATCATGGGCAAATTTAGACGCGTACCCGTTGGGATTGTTGGCGCGTCGGGCTATGGCGGAGTACAGTTGGTACGGCTACTGATGGATCATCCAGAAGTTGAACTGGTTTATTTAAGCGATGAGAGCAGTATCGGGAAATCCTTCGGGGATCTCTACCCGCATCTGGCCCATGCAACTACCCTGCTAATAGAGGCGGTAGAACCAGAAATAATTGCTCACCGTTGTGAAGTAGTTTTCTTGTCTTTACCAAATGGTCTAGCTTGCCAAATCGCGCCCAAACTGTTGGAAAAAGGATGTAAAGTACTAGATTTGAGTGCAGATTATCGGTTTAGTAATTTGACAACTTATACAAATTGGTATGGCATTGAGAGAAGCGATCGCACAATTGCAGCTACAGCAGTTTATGGATTACCAGAACTTTATCGCGATCGCATTGCCGAAGCTCAACTCGTTGGCTGTCCTGGTTCATATCCCACCGCTAGTCTTCTTGCACTTTCGCCACTTTTAAAGCAAGGTTTAATCAGGCCAGAAACAGCTATTATCGATGCCAAATCTGGTACATCTAGCAGTGGACGGCAAGCTCAAACTAGTTTATTACTAGCTGAAGCAGACAACTCTATAGCAGCTTTCAATATCGGCCGTCACCGTCATACCCCAGAAATTGAGCAAATTTGCAGTGACTTAGCTGGTCATGAACTCATGATCCAATTTACACCGCACCTTATCCCAATGGTACGCGGTATTTTGGCAACGGTATATGCCACAATGAGCGATCCCGGTCTAGTGCGAGATGATTTAATCACAATTTTCTCAGCCTTCTACCGTAACTCTCCTTGGGTGAGAGTCTGCGGTAGCGGCGTTTACCCCCAAACCAAATGGGCAAGTGGTAGTAATATTTGTTACATTGGTGTAGAAGTTGACCCGCGCACAGGTCGCGTGATTGTCATGTCAGCAATTGACAATCTAATTAAAGGACAGGCGGGCCAAGCGATTCAGTGTCTAAACCTGATGATGGGCTGGGATGAAACTTTGGGGTTGCCCAAACTTGGTTTCTATCCCTAGATGAGGGGGATGAGGGGGATGAGGGGGATGAGGGGGATGAGGGGGATGAGGGAGATGAGGGGGATGAGGGGGATGAGGGGGATGAGGGGGATGAAGAAGAATAATCGCTTGTTTGCTCCCTTTACTCCCTTATCTCCCCCTGCTCCCTTATCTCCCCCTGCCCCCTCCCCCCCCCCCCCTCCCCCCCCCCCCCCCCCCCCCCCCCCCCCCCCCCTCCCCCCC
>NZ_JAIVFR010000602.1 GCF_020829685.1 Nostoc sp. CHAB 5715
TTGTCCGTGGTATTCCCAATCAAGAAAATATTGTTGTGAAAAGATTCCGCCGACGTGATGATGCTGTTGCTTATCTGCAAGTCTTGAAGCAGTCAGGCAGAGATATTGCTTTTAAAATCATTTTTAATGCTCAAAACGTCAAGATGCCACGGGAAAATGAAGCTTTGAACGGTTCGTTTTGAGAAGGTTTGAAAATCATAAAAATATTAATTTCTGGGATGATATGATCCCATGTTTTCGTTTATTTTCCACACCATACGCCACTACACCAGTAATATAAATGTTAAAATTATATGCTCAGAAATTAATAGTTTGTAGCATTTTTTCAAACAAGGAATCGCCAAAATTCATTAAACGTAGGGAAGGCATTTCATCAAAAACATTAGGGTAAAAAGTAACTGTGTAATCCTGCCCTTTGTAATTCAGTTGCCAAGTACGTTCGCTCCTTTTCTCAAACTGCACACCACTGGCTTTTAAAATTGCTGAGTTGGTGAATAACTGCTCAATAATTTCTGGCGTAAAAGGAGTAGAGGGAATTGGTTTTTGAATTTCTGCTAAGTCAGCGTCTAAATCCATCGCTACCATTTCTTCAATTGCAAGACGAGGTGGTGGGCTGTCTAACACAGAATCGAATTGAGACATTAAAACATCTTCTTCTTCTGGATCAGCACTCATAACAGCCCGTTCAATAAAGGTAGGAACTTGGGCTAGAATAGGCTGAAGATTACCAACAACATTGGCAAAGGCATTAATGCGATCGCGCAATTTTCGATAAACTTTCGCCTCTACAGTGCCGTCATAGTAAAAATTGTGAATTCGCACAGTCGGGTATCTTTGTCCAATGCGGTCAATTCTCCCAATACGCTGTTCGACCCGCATCGGATTCCAAGGCATATCATAATTAATCAACACGCCGCAATTTTGTAAATTCAACCCCTCGGAAGCAGACTCAGTACAGAGGAGAATTTTGATTTCATCTTGGCGAAATCGGCGTTTAATTTCTTCCTTGGGAACTAAACACCACTCCCCATTCTGGTACAGTTCCCCACCACGACCTGAATAACAAGCTACTTGACTACCGTACAACTCCTTCAATGTATCCCGTAGATAGTCCATCGTGTCAGTGTACTGGGTGAAAACGATCGCACTTTCTCGGTCAGTTAATTCTTGGCGTAAAATCTGAATAAAGCGAGAAAGCTTGCTATCTTCCCCAGTGTTTTCAAATTGGCGTAGTAATTCTTCAAGATATTGAATTTCCTGGGGGTCTACTGGTTCAAAGAAAGATTCCAGCCCAGCAATCACTGCATCATCCTCATTATCCACATCCACTAAATCGTCGTCACTTAAAACGCTTCCCCGTTGAGTTAACAAATAATCCAAACGACGTTGCAGAGATGACTTGATGGCATAAAATGAACTGGTCAAACGTTTGCGGTAAAGGGTCATCAAAAAACCCAAACAAGAACGCTGATCTATTTGTGCGAGTCGGTAAAAGTGACGTACATAGTCGCTGACAGCTACATAAAGCGGTACTTCCCGTTGTGGTTCCAGTGTAATAGCATTATCCTGCACAACTCTGGTGGGAATATCCCGCTCTAACAGTCCCCTTTGATAGTATTGTCGGAGAGTGTCGCGGGTATGGCAGAACATCAAGTCTTTTAGGGGCGTGTTCACTGTCAAGTATTGGCGTGAGGTGTCGATAAAGTCTTCATCTGCCAATAGTTGTTTGTGATTGGAGATTTTCTTTCCCCGTTGCCAAGTATCTTGCATTTTGTAAGCAAGAATGCGTTCGGCTCCGCCGTGCCGTAGGCTCTCGCTCTTAGTCAAAAACTGCTCTAATCTAGAACAAGGCTGTCCGCCGCGCTGAAAATAATCACTAGACATTACTTGCCAAAAATTAATTACTTCCTGCTTGACAGAACCTTGTAGCGAGGCGAAATAATCGCAGAAGTTATCGCCATAACTCCAATGCCCTTGCAATCCCAGCAGGTTTAACAAGTCAAAAACTTCTATGGCATCAATTTGCATGGGAGTTGCCGAGAGAAGAATCAGGGATTTAGTCTTCTCCTTCAACTGTGCCATTAACTGTAACAAGCGATTGGGCGTTTCCTTGCGGTCTTGGGGACTTTTGCGGCGTGCATGGTGTGCTTCGTCTAAGATTACTAAATCCCAAGGTTCTGCTGATAGTAGCTGGTGCATTCTGTCAGTTCTCCGCACCAAATGAGAAGAAGCGAGGATTAAATCTTGGGTATTCCAGGGATTAGCTGCTGCGGGGATAGTCCGCTTGTAGGGGTCTTTAAATTCTGTAGATGTGTAACTCCAAAAATGCAGATTAAATTTTTCCCGCAATTCTTCTTGCCATTGGGGTTGGACACTAGCAGGTGCTAAAATCAGTACCCGCTTCACTTTTTTGGACAACAGCAGATAACGCAGAATTAAACCAGTTTCAATTGTCTTTCCTAAACCAACTTCGTCAGCAATGAGAAAACTTTGGGGAAAATTTTGAGCAACGCGGCGCAGGATTTTAATTTGGTGTGGCCAGGGGTGAATGGGAATTGATTTTAAACAAAAGTCCAAGCAGCCGGGATGTTCATGAATATTGGCAAGTTGAGTAAATGCCAATCGTTCTTGTTCACTGATGACAGTTAACTGTTGACTGTTAACTGATGAGGGTTCACTGTTTATTTCAGTCAACTGTGAACTGTTAACAGTTGACCAATTTTGTTCACTATTAACTGTTAACTCTTCCCCGTCAACCGTCAACTGTGAACTGTCAACATTATTAATTGGTCTAGAGTCAAATTCAACCTGAGCATTCCAATCAGGTTTAGTAGATTTTGCGTAACGCAACAGCTTTTTCTGTACCGCATCTGGAACTTCAAAAACTCGCACGTTAGGCGATACGTCATACCAAAGTTGCTCAAATCTCGCTACTTCTTCTTCAACTCTATCTAGTTCTCTTCCTCCCTCCCAAGAACAATAAACGTGAAAGGATTCTACATTCCTCTCCCAGCCACCGATAGATTCGTTATTGGAACCGTTAAATGCTAATTTCTCGCCCTTGCTATCAGTAAAAATGCCAACCTTTTCGTGAAATATATGCTGTGGGTCTAGTTGCTGTGTACTATCTTCAGGTAGTCCATTTTCTTTGAGAGGAATAGCAATTTTAATATCGAGATACTGGTTTTGAATCAACCAACTGAGAATTTCTAAGTGTTTGAGTTGGGCAAAACTTTCTGGTGGTTTTAAGTCTGCGTCTAGACGAGATAGTAATGCGTCTCGCAGTTCGTATCCCTGTTGAATTGCTTGTAAATCTTGAGGGCTAAACTGACAACCCATGATTAACCGCATTCGCCCTTTGTTGTGCAGCATTGCACCTAAACCCCGTGCAACTTTACTCAGGATAGCACTGCTAAAAAAACCTGCTTTCCGGTCATATTGAATGGCACACTCTAAAGCAGGAATGTAGAAATCAGTGATGGTGTTATGGGTGTTGCTGGTGTAACTAATTTTCCAGGGATATTCACGTAAAATTTTCGGCATATTATGCTGTTGTTTATATCCTTTAAAAATTAATACTAACGAGGTCGATTTTCTCGCCCGTGATAGACACGTAAAATAACAACATCATCCTCAAGAATAACGTAGTGAATTATAAAACCGTATTTACCAAAAGAAACTAAAAGTTTTCGCAGCCCTGCTATTTCATCTACAATTGCGCCTCGACGAGGATTTTGCTGTAAACTCTCGCCTGAAGAGACAATTGCTTGTACTGCCCGTGCTGCTGCATCAGGATTATTAAGTTTTATAAAATCGTAATGACGATTTAAGTCGTCAATTGCAGTTAGAGTCCAAACTATTTGGGACATGGGCGTTCTTGTTCAGTTCCTAAACTGTCTGCCCATTCGCGCACACGGTCATGCGCCACTCCTGAACCTGTGCTATGGTACGCTTCGAGAGCGGATTGACTCTGCTGAACCATTTGGGCTTCAGTAAGAGGTTGAAAATTTAATGCTGCGTCTATCTCACCGTACTCAAATGATTCTTCTGTGGTTTGAGTAGCTTGATTTGTCACTAACTGCTCAAAATCTTCTAAATCCCCTGATGAACTAGTCAGCCATGTTAACAGGAGAGTTTTTACCTGTTCTGGGGGTAACGTTTCAATATGCTCTAAAATTTGCTGCCTAATATTGCTTCCTGTCATAAGCTTTGAATTTTTGTAGTAGCTCTGCTATAAATACAACATTTTTCACTCTTCTTATCTAAATTTTAACTAAAATAATGTAACTACTACAATGATTGAAGAAGCAAAGTAGGTGTAATTGTGATGCAATCAATTTTCTGGAGTGTAGAAGAAGTAGCCCTAAGAGCTAAACAGTTTTATGAAAACGGTATTCGTCAAAATGTCGAGTCTGGTGACAATATCGGAAAGATGATTGTGATTGATGCAGAAACGGGTGAATATGGGATTGATCCAACTGGTGTAGAGACAGCGTTAAAGTTAAAACAGAAAAACCCTAATGCTAGATTGTTTACTATACGGATTGGTTATGATGTTGCTGTAAGTTTTGGTGGTGCAATGGAGCGTACTGCTGAATGATTTATGGAAAAGTAATGGATGGTAGGGCAATAATTCCAGTGGTTTTTCGGGTTCTTCGGTTACTTTTATGGATAATTAATAGTAAAATGCCAGTTTAATAAGCTGCGTAATCTAAAATTGCTAAAGTTACGAAAGCCATATCCAAGCCTTTTAATTAACTTGAGCTTATTATTAAT
>NZ_JAIVFR010000603.1 GCF_020829685.1 Nostoc sp. CHAB 5715
CTGCACCCTGTAAGTTTTTTGACGACCAATCATAGTACTGAGTGGTTGAGGGATGTTTGTATATGCTTACCCTACACTTAAAAATTTTCCCTTGTCAATTCGCTACGAACTTATGCAAAGCTGTACTTAGTTAAAATTTGGCGGACTTAACCAATTTAGTAGATGTTTGAGGCTTGAGTCTTGTCAAGCCCAGAATTCGGGTTGAATCAGGTCGCTGGCGAGTGCTATTAAACTAGCAAAATCAATCCGGCTCAAGAGTATCCACAATCGAACTTGGGCGCGGCAACGGTCGATACCTGTTAATCTAATGATGCGCCACAGAGTTATAAGCAGCGGCAACCAAGGATAAGTCAAACGAATGATATGCCAAAAAAGCTTGCGGGACATCTCTATTCAACTTGCAATCAAACCGATCTCAAGGCAAATTCACAGAAGTTAACTGGTTGCACATTTAATTCTGCACGCCATATTGCTACAGGCTTTTCCCAAACCTGTTCCCATTTCTGAGCAATCAGGGGTTTAGCATTGTTGCCCATTTCCCATCCTTGTGAAATCGCCATCAGCAGAGGAGAGAGAAATTGCGGTCGCCACAGACTTACAGAAATTAGCGCGTTGGCAATCAACAAGCTTGCTAAGGGTAGTTGAAGTTGTGCCAAATAAAAAGCTTGTAAGCCAATTTCTCCAATTTCACTTGTATCAAATCCGGTTATGATGTGCCAAATATCATGGATCTGCCGCCAGCGATTTTCTATGTAACTGCTATCAGAATTGCTCATTATTTCTGGCTCTAGCGTTTTAAAGCTTAACTGTTTCATGTGGCTAGCATAGGTGTAGCCCAAGGAATCTGGAGGATATTGTAGTAAAGCTTCTAAATCATGTGTAGGAGCAATATAGCGTTCTGCCAAGATATCTGCTACTTCTGGAATTGTTTTCATACTTGCAACCGCTAGTTGAAAAGCACGACTATCGAGTAGACTATCGCTCAATTCCCAAACAGGTTTTAGATTACCGTTTTCATCTAACAAAAGCATGACGAAAGCTTTTATCCCTTTGAGTGTCTGAACAATGGATGGCATGATATGACCTGTTAAATACAGAATTCACCACAAACATGAACAATGTTCATTTTAAATATATGAACATTGCTCATGTTTGTCAATGATAATCTTGAAGGATGACAAAAGAACTTCACAAAGCCTCAACCATGCGACGGCAACCCAAGCAGGCACGTAGCCAAGAACGAGTTCATCACATTTTGGATGTGGCAGAGCAGCTTTTTATCGAATTTGGTTATGAGCAAACCACTACAAGAGCTATCGCCACACGTGCAGCCATTCCAGTTGGCTCATTGTACCAATTTTTTCCAGACAAAGAGGCGCTTGTCCGGGCGCTTGCCAATCGCTACTTTGAACAGGAATATCAAATTTTTGTACAACTTCATACAGAGTTAGCAAAGGCTGATATTGCTACTTACGTTGAGCGCATGGTAAATGCGTTTGAAGATTTTGCACAGCAGCATCCTGGTTATCGAGCAGTATTAGGACAGTTAATCGACTTGATGACCGTTACTGATGCCAGTAAGTTTAACGAATATGACCAACAGATATTAGTTGAACTGGCTCATTTCTTCTCACGGCGAAATCCTCTACTTGATGCCACTCAATCTCGACTGATTGCGACAACCGTAGTCAAAGTCTCTAATGAACTGCTGTGGCTTTCATTCACGCGTGAGCCACTTGAGCGCAAACAACTGGTGAAGGAAACCAAAACCTTAATTACTGCCTATTTGCAAACATATCAAATTTAACTATCTTGAACATCTCCAATACTTGCTCCCGCTTTTGCCTCTATGAAACTCAAAAGTTCTTCCTCAAATTCAGTCAAATACGGCCGCTTCAACTCCCCCAGATACTTTAACATAGCACTTGGGGCATCTTCCAAGTTTTCGTTTTCCCATAAGCGACTGATGCGATCGCTCAAAAACTTTTCCGAGTGAATAGCCCACACCCGTAGCTGACGGTCAACGCTTGGTTCGGGTGTATCATCAGCGTCATCAATTGCTGAACCATCATTGAGCGCTCGTTCCAACTTCTTGATAAACCGCTTACTGTCGCTGACCATCATCAACTTTTTACCCAGCATCAACTGAGCGTGGAACTCGGCAACAATTGCACTGCTGTTTTTACCTTCAGGTTGAGTCGATGGCGGGTATTATCATTGGTGTCAAGTTAAGAAAATTAGAGTCTTGTCAAGTGGGTAAAACTCAATAGTTAAACTCAAGACAGTGGTGTTGATACTAGTCATGAGTAAACCGCGCAAAAAACAAGGGAATCCAGATTTTCGGCATCGAGTCACCTCAAGAGCCCCATCAAGCCAAGAGATAGAATCTAGGCTGTTTGAGTTAATAAGTCCAGGTACATTTGCCAATCTCAAAGGGGTAAAAGACAAAGAACGTAGTTTGCGCGTAGGCGTAGCCCGCCTTCGGCATCGTGTACTAACCCTACCAGTAATGGCAGCAATAGTATTGAGTCTAGTGTATCGACAAATACAGCATTTAACAGATGTGCTGCGCTGCCTGGAAGTTGAAGGATTGTTGTGGGTTGAGGCGATGTCTGTGAGTCGGCAAGCAACAACTAAACGCTTGGACAGAATTCATACCTGTTTTCTGACCGGAGGCGGAGCTTTCCTTGCTCCGCTCCTGAGTTCTGAATTCTTCTTATAAAGACGAAATTAAACAAAAATGGGATTTCACCACACTGATCCTTGTCGCTACCCGATGCGCCAAGTGTCAGTACTATGGGGCAAAACTTGGTATCATTACTTGACTCATGTTCTTGACCCAAAACAACTTTCTCCACAACAAGTCTGTGATTTGTATCGCCGACGTTGGCAAATCGAAGATGCATTTTTACTGACTAAACGAATGTTTAAGTTTATCTTATTTATGGGTTGGCGGCACTAATGGTGTACAAATGCTTTTTCTTTGCTACTTGGATTTTCTATGCTGTCCTTAATGATTTGTCTGCCGATGTCGCTGTGGCTTTACAGCAGCCCTTAGAACGTATTTCAGTAGAAATGGTCAATCGATGCTTATATTTTTTTGATCGCGCACGATGCCGAAGGCGGGCTACGCCTACGCACAATTCACAACTACAACTAATTCCTTGGTTAGTAGAGCATCAGCGTTCTATGGGCTTGGTCAAAGCCATTCGTCAACGGCATCGACGCAACGCCGCAAGGTCGCTTGACATCTGGGCTGAGGCTTTAACTTGACACCAATGGCAAAACGCCCATCCCACAATAGTTATGTTGAATTCGGTTTTGCAACTTAACTCTATTGCCCCATAACGTTGGAATTTTTTTAACTAATTCTGGGAGTTGAAGTCAAGATCAACTCCAACTGGCAGGGTATGTCTTGCAAAATCCACATTGAAGGGAACTTTCGCTCCGGTTTGGCGTTAAATCTCCGTTACGAAACTTAATTAAGCATTACAAATTATTTTAATTCCTGGATTACGGAGTTGTAGCTAATTTTCAGCAGTCGTGGTATGAATCTGCGGCGAAAACTTCTATCTTGGCGGCAAAGGCAGCAATTTTTGCCTTCAGTAGTTTTATCACCTCTTACTACACTTATAATATCACAATTTGGGCAGTGAACTGGCTTAAGAACCCTAGAAACAAATCAACATAAAGCCTTATCTACAAAGACATTTGGATAACCTAAGTCTACAAAAACTGATAAGTCAATTCCAGAAATGGTGCGCTATTATCGACGAACAATTGCAAAAACTGCTGTTGAGAGTTCGATTTAAATTCGACTTTAACATGATGAATTGGCGAGGATAAGAAAATGGTTCAAAGTATAGGTAGAGTAACTAAATATACTGTTACTGACCTAAACCGATTTGCCGAAGACCTGAATCGAGACGGAATTTGTGTGATTCCGGGTCTTTTTGATAAAGAATTGATTAGCGAGTGGGCAAAAGCTTTTGATAATTTATTCCGAGAACGCCAAAATCAACCAGGTGGACTGGCTCCCCGTGAAATTGCTCGTTACTATCTAACATTGCCTTGGGTTTTCCCCTTTGCCAACGTAGAAGTTTTCGCCAATCCGGTGATTATGGGTATCCTTGAGCGAGTATTTTTTCAGGAATATGTGATGGTTCAGTTGGGAGTTGATCTCCCAGTACAAGGTTCGGATTATCAGGAAATCCACCGGGACTATCGCCCTTTGTTCTCCGACCAAATAGTAACGCCACTCTACGCCCTTGCGGTTAACTTCCCACTTGTGGAAGTAACGGCAGAAAATGGGCCGTTCCAGATGGCGCGTGGTACGCATCTTTTGCCGCGTGAAGAAGGACTAAGGAAAATTGCCACTGGTGAAATTCCGATAGAATCTTTCTATATGGAGCTAGGGGATGCGATGATTCGGACACCTTTGGCGCTGCACCGGGGTTCACCAAATCGGACTAACCAGCCAAGACCGATGGTAGTTATGGGCTATGCTATGCATTGGTTACACACGCCGAAGGTAGATTTAACTTTCCAACGAGACTATTATGAGAGCCTACCAGAGAATTTAAGACAGATGATTCGGTGTCAGGTGGTGCAACAGTTGCCAAAGGAGAAGGTTGAAACTTACGTGAATTTTAAGTATTAGGAACCTGCAAAAAATAAATTATCCAGTAGGGTGCGTTAGGCTTAAAGCCGTAACGCACCGCTTACACATAACTCTAGGATTTATATCA
>NZ_JAIVFR010000604.1 GCF_020829685.1 Nostoc sp. CHAB 5715
TATTTTTTTGTTCAGTTACCAGAAAACGAAGATCATTCACTCAAGTTTTTAGAGAGCAATTTACCAGAATGTATTCGGATTGAACTTGCAGAATGTTTCGCTGGTAGTGTGATTGCGGCTTGGGAAGTTCCGTTATTTTTACTTCCTCAAGTGTTACAGCAAGCCCATAATTTTGTTGTTGAGTATTGGGAGCAGGTATCTCAAGAAACATGAAGTATTTTTGTCCAACCAAAACTAACAGCAATTCCCCCAGTTACACGTTCTTTAGTTGGAGACAATTATCATGCAACAACTCAATTTATTTGCTGAATCAACCCCAGTTTTACCAGTCACCTACTACCCTGATTTCTTAAGCCTTGAACAAGCAAACGAACTCTACCAACACTGTTTGAAACTGGAGTGGCAGCAGAATCAAATCAGAATCGCGGGTAAAACAATGCCCGTTCCTCGTCTGGAGTGTATTTATGGTGATGCCGGATGTGATTACCTTTACTCCAACAGCGTGTTTTTGAAACCCCTGACTTGGACAGACAATCTGGCCAAGTTACGCGACTCCATTACCAGATTGACTGGCTACAAGTTCCGTATTGTCATTGGTAATCAATACCGCAGTGGTCAGGATTCAATCGGCTGGCATTCCGATAATGAATCATCGATGGGATTTAACCCTGCGATCGCATCTGTGAGCCTGGGGTCATCTCGCAAATTCCAAATCAAACCCATCGGCGGCAGACCAACGGACTTTTGGCTGGAACACGGGAGCTTGCTCGTGATGCACCCTGGTGGATTTTGGCACTGGGTTTGGAGGCATAATGTGCCAGTGACAATTGTAGAAGGTGTCAAAAAAGCGGGGGCATTACTAACTGCTGGCTATGCTGCCATCGCTATCCCCGGTGTTAACGCTCTTTCATCACTCTGGGTAGAGTATATAGGACTAATATTTGATTTATGAAAAAGCTCGGTACAGATCGAAAAGCCTAATTCCTTATTCCCTACTCCCTACTCCCCACTCCCTGCACACGTAGATAATTTCAAAAATCAAATACGATTCCTATAATATTAGGTAATTGAATCTAAAAAGCGATGACTACAAATACACACTTTAACGCTAAAGTCAACAACGGCACAATCGAAATTCCCGTTGAGTATCAAGACGAGATACACAACGCTGAAATGGTGCAAATTGTAATCTTGAAACCCTCACCAAAAAAGAAACGTTTTTCGCAAACGGGTATCATCGCCCAGTTAACCATAAATCCTATCCAGATTGCAGGTTTCAAACCACTCACCAGAGAAGAAGCAAATGAACGCTGGTGATTCGACACGATGCTTTATTGATTCCAATATTTGGCTTTATCGTTTCATTTTGAACCCCAGCAATCCAAATGCAATACAAAAGCAACAAATAGCCACAAAGGTTACAAGTCAAGAAAATCTACTTGTTAGTACGCAAGTTATAAACGAGGTTTGTGCAAATTTAATCCGCAAAGCAGGTTTTGATAACTCGCAAATTCAAAACTTAATTGAAGATTTTGCACAAGGCTGTGAAATCTTGCCTGTCTCACTAGAAACGCTTCAGTATGCAGTAAAATTGCGCGAGCGCTATTTGTTTTCATTTTGGGATAGCCTTATCGTAGCCAGTGCAATTCTAGGGAAAGCAACTATTCTTTACTCAGAAGATATGCAAGATGGCTTAATTATCGAAAATAGCTTACGGATTGTGAATCCATTTTTGGAGGTAAAAACATGAATCTATAACTTGATGATTTTACACTTACTGAACCATAGCGATCGCTGTTTTGATTGCGTTCTGCATGGGTAGTTTATACCAAGCTCATAAAAGCACAAAATCCTCTCTGCGCTTTTGTGCCTCTGGGTGAGACAATCTCTCAGGTAAAATATATGCAGGTATTACCGAAAACTGATGACTACAGGTTTTTAACAACACCAAAAACTTTCATTCAATAATGTTTCTACATCATTAGGAAAAGGACAATCATCAGGAAATTTTATTTCATATTCCTTACTCATATTTTTCTGGGCATTTTGATAACATTCATTACATATAGTTAAGAAATAATTACGTAGACTAGGGGAATCTCGAAGAATACGACTTAATTCCTGTTGTGTGCGGCTAATTGTTGCTTCCCAACCGCCATAACATTCTGGTAAATTTACATAATTCCGTTTTAAGGCGTGTTCAAATAAAGTTGTCAAACGACTTTCTAATTCTCGTCTATCTCTCCTCCCCAATCCTTCTATCTCCTCAATTAAGTTTTCCCAGTCTACATTGCTATAGTCTTGGGATTTTAAACTCTTGAGAGTCTGCTCAATCCATAATGCAAAGTCTGTTACATAGAGAGTTTTTACTGGTGATTGAGTCATAAAAAACTTTATAGTGCTTTAGCAATAGTTTAACCCAAGGGTTTAACAAAATATAATTGAAGAATTGGGAGAAAGCTGTGAGCCAGCGCTAGCTTCTCCCAAAGGGAGAGGCTAGCGCCAAGGGGGTAGATTTATCGGTAGGAGCATAGCAATGCCCCTAAGCTAATATGTAGCTTAGGACTTACGCACACTCTACGAATTCTCGGCGTTCTTGGCGTCTTGGCGGTTCGATAAATTAAGCTTTTTCGTGTCCGGGTAATTAGTTATGATTCCCATAGTCATTGCACCCCACCCCCAACCCCTGCCCTTATTCTTGGGGAGGGGAGCGTTTGCTTTACTCAAATGCGGGGTGGGGTTGTTTATTTTTGATTTATGCAAGAGGTCTATTGATTAACAAGCTTTGAAAATACTTTAAAAGTGGGTGACGAGGGATTTGAACCCGCAACCAATAGATTAAGAGTCTACTGCTCTACCGTTGAGCTAGTCACCCGCACGAATAACCATCATAGCAGACTTATGAAAATTTAGCTAGCCTGTGCCGCGCCCAAAAAACGAATTAAAGCGGGAATTTGATGGTGAAGGTGGTTTGATCTACTGCACTCTCTACATAAATTGAGCCGCCTAAATGTCTGACCATTTTCTGCACTAATGCCAATTCCAGTCCAGTGCCGCTATGTTTCCAAGGATCGTGTTTGGAAAGGTGATAGAATGGCTCAAATATCCGTGACAGTTCATTGCTGGTAAGCTCTAGTCCCGAATTGCTAATCTTAAGCTCTACTACGTCCCCTCTCAGGTGAGCAGAAACTGTGATGGACTCACCTGCTGGGGTATATTTGCAGACATGATTGAGAAGTTCGGTGATAATCCTCTCCATATCTGTGATATCTATCTCTAAAAGCGGGAGTGCAGGATCAACGCTCAGGTTTAACTGCTGTCGCTGGTAGTTGGTGAAGTCTCGAAAAGACTCGACAATCGGGTGAAGCCAGCTTTGTAAGTCAATGGCAATTAAAGTTGGGGGATCGGGTTCGGCTTCTAGATATGTAAGTGTGAGTAGGTCGTTAATTAACTTGTTTTCTCGCGCACACTCGTTATGCAAAATCTGCAAGAGTTGTGGAACTATTTCTATCTCTAATATTTCTGCTGGTGTCAAGACACTTTCGAGGGTTTGGACTGCAAGACTGATGCTAGTTATTGGTGTCCGCAGTTCTTGGGACAGGGTTCTGAGAAATTGGTTTTTGAGCCGATCGCATTTTTCTAATTCTTTAACCTGTGCCTGGTTTTGTTTGTAAAGCTGGGCTTGACGAATGGCGATCGCACATTCATTTGCAACTTGCTGCACTAACTCGATTTCAAACTCATCAAAAGCGGCGGGAAACTCCATCCCCAGGTGTCTGTAGAGGGATAGCCGCCCCGCCGCTTGGGGCATTGGGCATTGGGCATTGGGAATTGGTAATTCTTCCCCATGCCCCATACCCCATTCCCCATGCCCAAAAACTCCACCCACAAGGGGATGGAGTTTTTCATCAAATGCCTCTTGTGATGGTCTTGTCAACCAAATGTTTCCTAAAATCCCTTGAGTGTCGAAAATTGGACAAGCCATTTGGGACATAACCAATAATTTTGGTTCCCATCCCGGCACAATTTCCAAAAATTGCAAAGGTTGTTTTTGCAACAGTGGCTGATAAACTTCAAGACGGTCTGCAATCTGTCTGGTCAATCCTTGACACCGAGGTAGGTTAATGCTGTACTCGTAGGTAATGGTAACTAGAGTTTGACAGGTACTATAAAGTTCGATTTGGCAACGGTCAAGGTTCAGTAACTCTGCTAATTCCTGAGTCACTGTCTGCAACACCTGACTTTCATCCAAACTGTCGCGGATTTGTTCTGTCATGCGTCGCACCAAGGCTTCAAAGTTTCGCACCTGCTGCAACTGATTTTTCTGCTTCTGTTTTTGCAACTCCAACTTTGCTTGGAGATCCTTGATTTGCTGACGAAGTTCTGCCTGTTGGGCAGCAATGCCTATTTGAGTTGCCAACTGTTTGAGTAAATCGGTTTCTGTTTGCTGCCATTGACGCGATTGGTGGCAATGCTGGGCAATTAATAGCCCCCACATATCTTGCTCTTTGAAAATCGGCACGACTAGATTTGCTCTTACCTGCAAAGATGCCAGAAAATCTATATGGCAAGGATGCAACCCAGCTGCATAAATATCTTCAATAACTTGAATGCAACCTCGCCCGCAGGTAAGCCAGATTGATTAGTAAGTAAATGGCAGTGATAATGCCAATACTCCACATTAGCGATCGCACAATATTACGTCGTCCATCTTGAATTTCTGCCGAGATGTAAGCCGCTTCATTCCA
>NZ_JAIVFR010000605.1 GCF_020829685.1 Nostoc sp. CHAB 5715
ATGTTCCTGAAAATAAAACCAGATTCACCCATAATACTTGTCGTAATTAAATAAACTACTAGAGTACAACTCCCTTGACTTGTTGACTCAATGACCGCTTCTAATGATATTTGGCTACCTGCACCGACAGATTTAACTCTATTACAGGATGAGATTCATATCTGGCGCATAGAACTTGACCAACCAGAAATACAGCTGCAAAATTTAGCAGCGACTCTTTCCAGTGACGAAATGGCTCGTGCTGAACGGTTTTATTTTCAGGAACATCGGCAGCGTTTCATTGCTGGCCGTGGTATTATCCGAACTATATTAGGTCGCTATTTGGGTATCCAGCCCCGACAAGTGCAGTTTAATTATCAACAGCGTGGCAAACCAGTATTAGCAGATACATTTGCCGATAGTGGATTGGCATTTAACTTGTCTCATTCTCAAAAGCTGGGTTTGTGTGCGGTGAATTGCACCCGCCCAATTGGTGTAGACCTAGAATATATTCGCCCGATATCTGATTTAGAAGCTCTTGCCAAACGGTTCTTTTTACCGAGAGAATATGAAATGTTGCGATCGCTATCTCCCAACCAACAGCAAGAGGTATTTTTCCGTTACTGGACTTGTAAGGAAGCTTATTTAAAAGCAACTGGAGATGGACTATCCCAGTTAGAGCAAATTGAAGTATTGCTGACTCCCACAGAACCAGCCAAGTTACAAATATCTGAAGACTGGAGTCTTTTTGAACTAGTACCTGCTAACAATTATGTTGCTGCTGTTGCAGTGACAAATTTTGGTTGGAACTTGAAGTGTTGGCAGTATTAGTCATTAGTCATTAGTCATTAGTCATTAGTCATTAGTCATTAGTTTTTCTTCACCAATGCCCCATGCCCCATGCCCCATGCCCAATGCCCAATGCCCCTACTTATCCTCCTGCATATTTCTCACAATCTTTGTTACCAGCTTTCTAGGTGCAAATCTGACGCTTTTTGCAAGTATTTTATTGAGCAAACCCGGAATGACAATGGTTTTGCCCTTCATTAAGGCGTGAAAACCAATTTCGGCTACTGTTTGTGCATCCATCATCCTCTTACCCTTGAGTAACTTAGAGTCAGCCATCCCAGTTCTTTCATGAAAGGCAGATGCGGTTGAGCCAGGGCAAAGAACTGTCACAGTGACACCTGTACCTTCTAATTCATTAGCGATCGCTTCTGAAAAAGATAAGATATAAGCTTTAGTAGCAAAATAAACCGCCATCAAAGGCCCTGGTTGAAAAGCAGCAGCTGAGGCAACGTTTAATATTTTGCCTTCACCTTGCTTTACCATGTGTTTCACAAATAGTTTAGTTAAATGAGTGAGACACACCAAATTTACCTGTAGCATTTCCAGTTCAGTAGCTAAGTCTGTTTCGTGAAATAATCCATAGATCCCAAATCCAGCATTATTTACCAGCACATCAACCTGAATATTGGCGAGTTGCAACTCTGCGAAAATTTCTTCAGGAGCGGTTGATATAGATAAATCCTTAACAATAATTTTGACCGAATTTCCAAATTTTTCTTGGAATTTAGCTGCAATTTCTACTAGTTTTAACCCGTTTCTGTCTACTAAGACCAGATGGTAATCATGAGCAGCAAAAATACATGCTAATTCGTAGCCAATTCCAGCGGCTGCCCCAGTAATAAGAGCAGTTTGTTTGCCCTGACTTTGATGTGTTGTGTTCATGTAAGAATATTGGTGAATTCAATTTGATGAAGCTGCGTTGCATTTAGAGTGGTTCTTAATCTACAATTAAGTACGCGTAATATCTGAACCGACAATAAATGTCTTGAGTTATTACCCTTTCAATTGCTTGTGTAATGCGTTGGATAGGTGTAGCAGTCCAAACGTAAATTTAGGATTTATGCATTGAATAAGTTGGGCATTAAAGAAGTTCGGTTATTTCAAACTACTAGCGCTGGCTTTTGATTACTCACAAAAGCCAGTAGATAAAATCAAACTTTTATGCCCGACACTAACCATTCTATCCTCAATTGCTTCTGTCAAGGGATGAATCCTAAAAAATTACATTACTGAGCATAAAAAAACAGGGCAATTATATTGCCGCTGTTAATGTATAAGTTGTTGCTGGCATTTGAAATATTGGCTATTCAGTAGTACTGAGTTTTAAAAAATGGACTAAATCAAATTATTTTGTAGGGTGCCTTAGGAACCAGGGCTATTTCGTTCTAAACATAAACCGCCCAGAACTAAAGTTCCCCGGCTCATAGCTTAAGTCCACTTTAGTGGACTAAAAGCCTTTCTTAGTCGTCTTTAGACGAATGAGTGCTATTAGCCTCAGAATTTATTCTGAGGCGGGCTAGATGAGAATGAAATAGCCCTGCTTAGGAACATAACGCACCGAAAGTATCCGAGATGGTGCGTAAGGAAAGTAACGCACCCGACGAAAGTTGTAAATTCTTAAGCGATATTTAAGAAACCGCTTTGAATCAAGTAGGTAGTATAAGTTATAAACAATTGAGAGTCAATTGGAGGACAAACAATAGAACTGCCTGCTAATGCATGGAGAGTATCTTGGCAGCTAATATGGGGTCTTCTAGCTTGCAAGTACAAATCAGGAATAGTCAGTTGTTCATCAGACCAGCGTTCCAGTAAAAATGGTCGTAGAGTGTACAAAGGATTGTCAGCAGAAGTCACATTATTGATTAACTCTGATTGCCATTTCTCGTAGGGAATCATATCAACTGAATAACCAAAAGAACGTATCCACTCAACTAATATTTTTAAAGAAACAGGTTGGGGATGTTGTAAATTGAAAGCCTTCCCTATGGATTCTTTTTGCCGTGATAGATAAACGATCGCTTTACTTACATAATCCACAGGAGACATATCCAACATATAATCTACATCAGGGAAACTTCCCATTTGTAGACAGCCCTTGGTCATCAAATTGATAAAGTCATGTGTGTTACAAATGCCTGTTTTGCTATCACCAGAAATCAGTGGTGGTCTATGGATAGTTACAGGAAGTCCACGGTCACGAGCAATTTTGACTAACTTTTCAGCTACCCATTTAGTTTGTGAGTAACCAAGATAAATTCCTTCCCAATGATTGAATTCATCCTGTTCTTTAACAACCTTGCCAGCATAAGCAGTGGATTCAAAAACAGCAACACTAGAAACGTAATGTACAGGCTTGACTTTAATTTGACATGCCAATCTCAAAACTTCTTGAGTTCCTAAAACATTGGCTGCCTTCAGTGCGGAGTAAGGAAAAACATAATTCAACAAAGCACCACTATGATATATAGTATCAATATTGGCAGCTAAAACTTGAAACTGTTCCGAACCAACACCTAACAATGGCTGAGATAAATCACCGACAATAGAAATAATTCTGGAATTAAATTCTTCCTGCCAAATTGCATACTGTTGCAGATTCTTTTGGAGTTTGCTTTTGCCTTCTTCGGCATTAGCAGCACGCACTAAGCAATAAATATCTGCCTTGGTTTCCTGTAGCAATTCCCGGATGAGAAAAGCTCCTAAAAAGCCGGTTCCTCCAGTTAAAAAAATGTTCTTGGGTTCACCAACAGCTACATTAGATGCAGCACCAGGATGGATAGTGGGGTCAAGTACAACCTCGGCACTTAAATCTAGAATTGAGGGTGCAGTGTTGGCATTAGAAGATGCTGCCTTTGTATCTTGAACTGGTGAACCATCTTGCACTTCTTCAGCTAAACGCTGTGAAAGAGCTTCAATATTTGGGTAATGCCACAGCAGCAATGGAGACGGTTGAAATCCTAGCAACTTTTCTAAGTTACTTACTAGAATCATTGCTTGGGCTGAATCCAACCCATAGTTTTCTAAATGTTCTTTGACATCTATTTCATCAGTTGCTACTCCTAGCAACTTAGCTAAGTTAGATACCAAAAATATTTGAATATCGTCTGCGGTGAAAGACTGTTTTATAGTCATTTTTAAATCTCCAACAATGATGTAGAACGAACAGGGTGATATTGACTGTAATAATCGGAAGCTTGCAGCCCTTGAATTTTCAAATTTTGAACACGATACAAAAAGGCTGCACCAGTCATAATTTGATTAGCAACATCAACTACCTGACGATTATTTGGTTCAGACAGATAGGAACCGCGTACCCAGTCATTGAAACCGCCCATTGCCGGGCCACACCAAATTTGATAATCGACTTCTCTACCTTTTTCACCAGAACTAGACCAGCGAGAAGATAATCCTAAATACCAGCGAAAAATCAACGCCATTTTCAATTTAGGATTATTGACTGCTTTCCCAAGTTTCTCAGGATTCTTTTGGGACAAATAAGCTGCCGTTCCTTCCCATACTTCAGCAATAGTTTTGCGAAAAACTTGTTTTTCTAATTTCTCTCTTTCTGCTAAAGGAATCTCTTCAATGGAATCATAAGCGCGATAGAGTTCAAATAATTTCTGCGCTCGCATGGGGAACATTGTACCCCGTTTGAGAACTTGTAATTTAACTCCCATTTCAAACATATCTGCTGCTGGAGCCATAATCATATCAGCCATTTCTGCTTGGGCTAGTAACTTTTTGGTATGTTCACAAGCCCCAGATTCAACACATGACTGATTAATGGAACCGGTCATTACATAAGCAGCACCCATCATAAAGGCTGCTAATGCTGATTGTGGTGTACCAATTCCCCCTGCAACGCCAATTCTAATCGGTGTTTGGTAATGATATTGTGCTTGAATTTCATCT
>NZ_JAIVFR010000606.1 GCF_020829685.1 Nostoc sp. CHAB 5715
TATGCTGACTGGGTATGAATACGTTCAAGATTTTCGTAAATCCAACGTTCTTGGCGTGGCATACCCATCCCCACCATCAATACATGAGGTTTGTAAGCATTAATTGCAGCCAGAGTAGCAAGATTTTCTTGACTGTCTTTATCCATGTCAATATAGCCATGAGCACAAGCAATCTGTAACCCAGGAAATCTGTGGCACAAAATACTTACTCCTTTTTCAGCGACTCCTGGCTTTGAACCTAAATAAAATACACGCCAGCCTTTATCAGCTGCTTCCGCCATCAAAGGCCATACCCAGTCAGCATAGGTTACTCTTTGTTCTCGTTTCATAGGAAAACCCAATAACTTTCCAATAAACAATAGAGGCATACCATCAATATGGATATATTTTGCCTTGGCATAAAAAGCTTGCATCCTTGGATCATTATGGAAGAGATAAAGACTATGCATGTTGTGATTAGCAATAATCCATTTTTTATTCTTCTCAATAGATTCTTCAATCAACAAATTTAACTCTGGGATAGAGAGTGCATCAACTTTAACACCAAGAAGGTTATAAGAAAATCGATTTTTCATGACTTAATTTTTATTTGGGAAGTACGAAAGGTTAGCTCACAGCCAAGGTGAGTATTGAAAAGCTTGTTTTTAGTATATATAAAGATATAAATATACTAATTATTCTTAGTTAAATATGTTTGGTAAATAGAGCTAAGAATGACTGAATTTAAGGAGAATTTGCGCGATATTCTGCGCTCTTGCGTTCCAGGAATATTTTTCTGTAATTAAGGTATATGCACTATCTACAAGTGATTGATATTTGTCAAGATTTGAAGCTGCATCCAGTACTGTGGTAGCAACTTCTTCAGTAGAGTATCCTGTTACTAAAAGATGTTCTAAATGGCGAAATTCTTCTAAACCTCGCAAGCCTTCTGGTGTTGATACAACTAACTTTCTACTTGCGAAATAATCTAATGCTTTATTGCGAGCGCCACCTGCTACTGCTTGTTTTGAGAATGGCAGTAAAGCAATATCTGCATATTGAACATGATTAATAAAAGCCTCCCTTTTAGGTAAAAAACCTAAAAAAGAAATGTTAGAAGGTATTGGTGCTAAAATATCATTGCTACCTCTACCAATAACAAAAAAATGTACTTTTTCCTGATAACTTTCAAGATATTTAGCAACCTCAATAGTCATTAAAACAGACATATCATTACTTGGAAATTGAAATGTATTAGGAGCAATAAGAACCACTATTTTTGCTGGTCTGAATGCTTGATAGGGGTCTTTATCCAGAAAAAATTCAGTATTTAGTAAGTCTTCAGTTACACCATTCCCAATACTATAAATCTGCTGTGGAGTTTTACCATACCACTGGGAAATTAATTTAGGGATTGCATCACCTGCAGCAATAACTGGAACACCAGAGAATATCAAAATTCCCTGAGCAATGTATGTCTTTATACATTGTACAAACTCTTTGAAAGGATTGGCAACTGAAAACAAACGCATCCAGTATTCGTATGCCGAAAATGTATGAAAATCTAATACAAGATAGGGCTTGTTGCGTTTTATAAGCTTCAGTGAAATTAAAGCAGCTAATCCAGGTAATGTTTCTTGAGCATAAATGATATCTGGACAAAACTCATCAATGCACTTTTCTATAGCTTGAATATATGACTTCAGGTTTCTTGACCCAATTGAAATAAAAGGTGCATATTTAACAGATGAACAGTCTAATCCTATTTGAAAAACATCAAAATATTTCGTCAGATATTGTCCTAGATAAAAAGGTCTAGTAAAAGCACCAAATGGTTGACTGGAATCGAGTGTTGAGACAATTAGTAAGCGTTTACCCATAATGAAGATTGCTGATTATTCTAATACTTAACAAATGGTGGGGGTTTAAGTCCCGAGCAAGACAAGCAGCAGGTTTTGTGTCCTTTCCTACGGGACGCTACGCGTAGCTTGCTTCCACGAAGTGGTACGACAGGCTCAGGAACCATCGGGGTTAAATCCCCGTTAAAAAAGGTAATTGCGAACTTGTACTGAGCGTAGCCGAAGTATTGCGAATTGGTTTAACAACTTTATCTTTGAGGGGAAATTCGTCAATTCATTTAGTTGAGATGGTAATGAATTATGCAAATATTCTTGGAGAAGAACTTGAGTGCAAGTATGAAGCTTATGAGTTAGTTTGGTTAATATCCTCAGAAAATGTGGGAGAAATTGCCAAACTCTTGTAACCAATAATTGCTCTGATATAGGGTAAAAACCAGTAAAATATCCAGAATGACCCAGAGTGTCTGCTACAAAATATAGTCCAAGATTTGAATGGAAATGCTTTAATTTGTAACACCTTTTTCAAGCGTTCTAGTATAGTTAAGTTGGTATCTACCCAACTATTTCGGATAGAATTTTTAGTACAAGTACCAACATATCCAGGAGCTACCCATATTTGACAACCCAATTTACGCGCTCTGAGTGCATAATCTAAATCTCCTAAAGTGTGAACAAAAGCTGTATCAACATTGCCAACTTTTGCAACAACAGTTTTAGGGATTAACACACAGTTACCATACATAGCATCGCATTTTTGGATAACCGAACTTGGTTTCAAAAATTCAAACTTATTAGAATACCACTTTTTAGATTTTACTGCTCCTCCATAGGTTGCTCTTCCTGTTATTGGGTCTTTAGTTGAACCAACTACAATTGAGTCTGAATAACCTTGTTTAGTCAAATTTTGATGAACCTGTAATAATTTATTAACAGCATTGGCTTCCAGAAATGTGTCATCATTCAACCACAGATAATAATCATATTGATTTCTTATCGCCTCACCAAAGGCGAGATGCATTCCTCCTACCCAGAATAAATTGCCATTACCCTGAAGAATGTGTACCTCTGGATATTCTGCTTTGATAGCTTGTGCAGTGCCATCAGAGCTACCATCATCGGTTAAATAAACATCACAATGATTTGTTTGCTCATATAAAGCATGTAGACAGGCAAGAGTTGTATTACGCCTGTTGTAACAGGTCATAACTACAGCTAAATTTGTTTGTTTCATCTCATTTTCCTCATCTAATTCTATGAAAATGGTCAAGGCAAATAATAAATTTATGCGGAAATTTCAGATAATTGTCTTTATCTTCCAAGCAAAAAAAACTTGTTTTCCGTTTTTTCGATTAGGTTTAAAGTTTGGCCATTTTTTCTATCCAGCCACTCAGGTTAATCTCTAAATTAAAGTTTTGTAATTTTTGTTCCATTCTTCTGACTACCAACATATATCGATGCAAAACTGATACACGAGGCATATTAAGTCTGACAACCTCTTGACACAACCATCGGTATTTATCTGAATTGTTATTAAGTTTTTTCAATTTTTTGATTTGTGCATTCCAATCGTTGTAGAAGAATAAGTTGAAATAATGGATGGATGTAATATCATCCCAATCTTTAATTTGTAGTTCTTTTGACAAACGGTTATGTAAAGGTAATGGATAACTATAATTAGGAGGAAGATGTTCGACTGTTTCTTCTAAGGCACATAAAGTTACAGACAAAACAGACTGCTCAACAAAATAAATACCCTGAGGAGGAGTAATATCCAGCCGCATTACTTTTTCAAAATTCTCTTTCCAAGCTGTAAATATACCTGCACTCTTTCTCACAACAACCAAACCAGAATTCCAATAGGCTCTGATTCTTTTATTACCAATTGGTGTCTCAACAAATACCTCACGCTTTACCCCCAGCACTTCATATAGTTTTTGCCAGTACCATTCTTGAGGGTCTTGTAGTCCTGTAGAACCGATTCCTTGACCATACTCAGGACGCATTCTTACGTTACAATTTACTGGCAATAAAAATTCTTTTGGTTCCAAAAACAAGCATTTGTCACTGTCCAAAAAAACTAAGGTTTCAGCATCGATATTTTGTTCTGCATAGGCACATACTAGAGGTTTATTAGCTAAATAATATTCATGAAATTCTCGATTTATAGGAAGCTGTTGATGAATCACCTGCAATGCTTCAAAGGCTTGTTGGGTTTGCTTTGATATCGGTTCACCTACTCTAGGATGAAAACTATATATAGGTGTATTTTTCAATTCGCCGCAGAACTTACGAATACTTTCTGCAAGCATCAAAGATTGACCTTCTAAACGCCCTGGTTCTGTACAAATTATAAAAGCTATAGGTATTGACATACTATGAAGTATTTATTTACTAAGTTAATTACTGAATGAAGATTTGTTTACGATCATCAATATTTCCTGAAACAAAGCTGAATAACGACGTGCTTGGAGTTCCAGAGTGAATTCTTGTTGTGCTTTCTCACGAGCATAAAATGACAGCTTTTGTAGCCTCTGTTCATTTTCAAGTACCCAGGTAATTCCTTTGGCAAAATCTTCAACTTCATAAGGTTTAGCCAAATAGCCATTTTGCTGATGATCAACAATATCTTTTAAGCCAGTAGAATTAAATGCCACAACTGGAGTGCCACAACTGAATGATTCAGAAGCTGCCTGCCCAAAAGATTCTTGAAGAGACGGTACAAGCATCACATCAGCTGCTGAGTAAACAGTTGCTAAAGATATATCATCATGTAAGTGTCCTAAATAGCGTGTAATTTATAGTACCAATAAGCTTGTTTTTTTCCGCGTGCTTGGTAACGTAAAACACAACAACCAGGTGGCGCTACTTCCCCTGAAGCCTGAATTTGTTGAATAGAGAGT
>NZ_JAIVFR010000607.1 GCF_020829685.1 Nostoc sp. CHAB 5715
GCTTTTTTCATCGACATGAAACAAATGGGAAATTAACCCCATCTCGCTACCAAATTCTAAGAACTGGTCTTGCAGACGGGAAATTAAATCTGGTTGAAACGCAAAATTTTTTGTTTCTCCATTAACGGATGAAATTTCTAAAATCTGTTGCCATAAAAATCGGTGGTGGGAAAGACTAAATTGCAAATCTCTCTCCTCTAGTTCGTCAATAATCGCTTGACGCTGTTCGGGACAATGTAAGTAAATTCGCAGTAATAAAGCCTCTGCATGTTCTAAAAGGCTGCGTTCTGTGGGGAGAGACGCGATTAATGGCCTCTGTACGGAGTTGGGAGAAACGCGATTAATCGCCTCTGTACTAGGAAGTGGGGATTTGCTACCTCCCCATGCTTTTCTGGCTGACACAGGTTTAGAGTATGTAGCCGGAGGGGGAGCAATTTGAGTTAGCAAATTTTCGACTCGTAGGGGTATAAGTCTGGTATCTCCTAAGCTAAGTATTTCTGCACAGTAGGAAACGTAATAGTTGCGTGTATCGCTGTTAACTATATTTTTAAGTAATTTGACTAATTGCTGAGTTACTTGCTGAAAATCAGTAGCCTGTCTCAAATCACGATCTTGAATAATTTGCTGAATCTGCCAGTCTAGCCAAAGTGGCGCATTTTTTACCAGTTCTCCATAATCTTCTGAAGTTCGCTGGTGCAAATATTCATCAGCATCTTTACCATCGGGTAAATTGAGAACCTTTAGCTGAACTTCGCCTTTGTATGCTAGTTCGGCAATTTCACCGATCGCCCGAACGGCTGCATTGGTTCCGGCTTTATCAGCATCAAAGTTGAGTACTAATTGTTTCGATTCGGTGTAGCGTAATATTAACCGGACTTGTTCTAAGCTTAAAGCTGTACCGAGTGAGGCGACGGCGTTATTAATACCAGCAGCGTGGAGAGCGATCGCATCAAAATATCCTTCTACCACCACGGCTTGATCGAGTTGAGAAATCCCACCTTTGGCTTGATCGAGGGCAAATAAGGTTTTACCTTTACTAAAAAGTTCGGTTTCTGGTGAATTTAGATATTTAGGTTGTACCCCTTCCGGGGAAGCTGCCCTCTGGGCGTCTACATCAGTTAGGGTTCTACCACCAAAGGCAATGATGCGCCCTTGGACATCACGGATGGGAATCATCAAGCGATCGCGGAATACATCATAATAACCGCCTCCTTCCTTGCGTGGCTTAATCAATCCCGCTTTTTCTAGTATTTGGGTTGGATAATGTTTATCTTCTACTAAATAACGATAGAGAGTTTCCCAACCTGCGGGGGCATAACCTAAACCAAATTGCTGTATAGTTTCTTCTTTGAGTTGGCGGTTAGATTGCAAATATTGAAGTGCCTTTTGCCCTTGGGATTGTCTCAGGGCGTGTTGATAAAACTGTGCTGAAGATGCCAGAACTTCATATAACTGCTCACGCAAAGATAGCTGACGCTGTAATTCTTGGCGTTGTTCGGGTAAGAGTGTTTGCACAGGTACTTGGTAACGCCGTGCTAAATCCAACACCACATCAGCAAAAGAACGCTTCCCCAATTCCATGACAAACTTAATGGCATTTCCTCCGGCTTGACAGCCGAAGCAATAGTACATTTGTTTAGTCTGGCTGACGGTGAAACTGGGAGATTTTTCATCGTGAAAGGGACACAAACCGACGAAATCTTTTCCACGTTTGCGTAAAACTACGTATTCGGAGACGACATCTACAATATCAGCCCGTAGTTTAACTTCCTCAATTGTGTCTGGGTGCAAGCGGGGGATTTGCATATACTTAGTCATTGGTTATTAGTCATTAGGCATTGGGCATTGGGCATGGGGCATTGAGCATTGGGTACTTGTACTGAGCGAAGTCGAAGTATTGGGCATTGGACAATAATTAGTTCTTCTCCCCCTGCTCCCTCATCTCCCTCATCTCCCTCATCTCCCTCATCTCCCCACTCCCCACTCCCCACTCCCCGGACATTAACTTTGGAGAAATACCAAAGGACAAATGACAAAGGGCTTCTGATAGCTATTATATTCTTGTTGCTAGGCCAAGAATGATGTATACAATTGCTTACACTTAATTTTATCAGAGGAAATACTTAAAATGGGGCGTATTTTTATTTCGGCGGCTCACGGAGGTAAAGAAGCTAGAGGGATAGATCCAGGTGCGATCGCAGGTGGTACAACTGAAGCTAAAGAAATGATTTTGCTGCGGGATTTGATTGTCACGGAACTGAGGGCGCGGAATTTGGAAATTTTAGCGGTTCCTGATGACTTAAGCGCCGCCCAAACTATTACCTGGATCAATTTCCGTGGCCGTCGGGGTGATGTCGCCCTAGAAATTGAATCTGACGCGGCTAATAGCCCTTCTGTGCGTGGGGCTAGCGTTTTCTATATTGCTAATAATAGCGATCGCAGAAGCAATGCTGAACAATTGCTAGTGGCGTTATTGCGCCGCGTACCCCAATTACCGAATCGCGGAGTCAAGCCAGATACAAATAGTGGATTGGGTAGTTTAGCATTCTGTCGCCAGACAACGCTTCCAGCTTTGGTGATGCAAGTGGGGTTTCTTAGCAATCCAGAGGATCGGGCTTTGCTGCAAAGTCGTCGCCGCGATTTTGCTTTGGGAATTGTCGATGGACTAGTAACTTGGAGTCGTGTGATTGACCCCACTCCTGGAACTCCGACCGAAGCAAATTATCCGCCAATTAATATTAATATTAATGGACAAAATTACTCAGAGCAAGGAGTTTTAGTTAATGGTAATGCTTACATCCCCATTGATTTAGTAGACCGTTTGCGGATTGATCTTTCAAAAACGGCTAATGTCAATCGGATTACCTATCGCAAAGTAGTTTATGTTAAAGCGATCGAACTGCGAGATTTTAATGTTGCAGTCAGTTGGGATGCTGCAACGCGTACTGTTAGCTTGCGATCAAATTTGGTGGTTTGCCCTGGTCAATTTGAGCGGGTGATGTCGAACGGTAATACTTCTGAAGTACAGTTACAATTATTTCTGAGAAACAATAATGAAAATGCTTTGGTAAGCTTTCCTGACATCCCAAAACTTTATCGAGAAGAAGCAGGGATAGAAGGAGTAAACTATGATATTGCCTTTTGCCAAATGTGTGTAGAAACTGGATTTTTACGGTTTGGTGGTGATATTAGACCTGAGCAAAATAACTTTGCAGGCTTAGGTGCGATCGGTGGTGGTTCGGAGGCTGCATCTTTTCCAAGTGCCAGAATTGGAGTGAGGGCACACATCCAACATTTGAAAGCTTACGCTAGTTTAGAACCTTTGGTACAAGAAGTAGTAGATCCAAGGTTTCGCTTTGTGACGCGGGGAATTGCGCCATTAATTGATCAGCTATCAGGGCGGTGGTCAGCAGATTTAGATTATGGCACGAAGATTTCAGCAATGCTCAAACGATTATATGAATCAGCAGGACTTATTTGAGTATTGAGTAACTTGTTCTAAGTAGGTCTACGTCAAAATTTGTAGTTGGAATAAAGTAAGAAGCAAGAAGGCTTTAGCCTAGTTTATCTTTGTTTACATAGTTTGGTTTTATTATGCCAACCTACTTAGCATTTTTTTTAGGGCGTTGTTACTTAGAATAATATTCAGAAAATTTCTGTTGAATACTCCGAGCAAAAATGTTAGGTGGAAAATTTATGTATAATATTATCTAGAAAAATGTAGAAGATAGAAAATAATGAAAGAACTATTTGATTATCTGTTGAAAAATCAAATTGCTAATAATGTTGTTACAATTGCTTTCTTTGTTATTGTTATTTCAATAACGCTGATATATGTTGTTGCATTTTTTCAGGGGCGAGATGTTTCGTTCTGGCCCCCAAGCATCGGTAAACTACCAAATAACTCAGCAGGACAGAGTAGTTCTCCAGGTGGTTCAGGAAATTCGACAACTCGTCGAAGTTTTATACCTACCGTTATTGGTACATCAGTAGGGCTAACTGCTGGTTGGTTGATTGGACAAAAACAAGCATCTGAGTCAACAGAAAATATCTGGACAACAGCCATCTATAATAACGTGGACGATGGACACCTTCTTGAGTGAAAGTGCCAAAAACACTATTCTCTATAATGCTCTACAAGCAGTCTGCGATCGCGTTAGGGAAATGTCAGGCCAGCGATTTATTATAACTCTAAAGAGATCGGGAAAAACAGAACAACTTTTAAACGATGTGGATAAGGGAGTAGTACAGTGCGGATACAATGGAATCTATTATGGTACACAGAAGCTTAAGATTCTTTATTTTGGTTGTGCAATTCCTTTTGGACTCAACCCTCAAGAACAGAATGCTTGGCTCTATTACAAGAAAGATCCAAATCCCGAAGCACCAACTTTCATGAAAGAAAAGATTCCCGAAACAGGAATTCAATTAATGCAGTTTAATGAGGAGATTTTGAAAGCAGCCAGGGAAGAAACAATAAAGTTGCTAGATCAGTATGCTATAGAAGATGAAGAAGATTTTAAGTACGTTTATGACGAATGGAAAAACTTTACTCAACAAATTTGAGGTTGGTCAAAGCAGAATGAAATACCATCTAAGTTTTTTCTCGATTTTTAGATTTAGTCACAAAAATGTTAATAGAGATTGTTAAGAAAAAACTTGAGGGCTGCACAAGGTTGACAGGTGAAGAAAATGGGCGAACCAGGCAAAAGACTACTGAACGAGTATCTCCTA
>NZ_JAIVFR010000608.1 GCF_020829685.1 Nostoc sp. CHAB 5715
CTGAGCGGCGCAAATCTGAGTGAAGCTAACTTGAGCAATGCCTTGCTGAATGTAGCAAGACTGAGTGGCGCAAATTTATGTAGCGCCATCTTAAATAACGCCAGTCTCAACGTCGCTAATTTGATTCCAAGTTTTTGCAGCTACACTGCTATACTTCTAGAGCTAATGAGCTTCATTATGGTTAATTACTTTTATATAAAAGAACGATTCTTCTACATAAAATCTTTAAAAAGTTATCTAGGAAAGTTTACGTATTTATTGTACTGTAGGGTTAACGGATATAATTTTTGGGTAGATACATTACAACAAGGAATGCTGCGTTTTGATAAACTCTTTTTTGCTAAACTAAGCTGTTCTTAAGTTCTTCCTAAATATGTAGAGAACTTCATGAAAAAAAATTGTTTAATAAAAATTAGAGCATCTACCACTGGATACTATATTCTGTAAGTCGCCTCGGCGACTGTAATTATATACTCTGAGAAAAGGGAAATAAGGCTTTGAACTTTAACATAACACAAAAAGTTATGGATGATACATTAAGACTTGATGAAGTAGTAGAATTTGCTGAGAACCCAGAACCACGTTGTCCTTGTGTACTCTTGCTAGACACATCTGGCTCGATGCAAGGAGACCCGATTGAGGCTTTAAATCAGGGTTTACTAAGTTTAAAGGATGAATTAGTCAAAAATTCCTTAGCCGCAAGACGGGTGGAAGTGGCGATCGTAACTTTTGATAGTAATATCAATGTAGTACAAGACTTTGTGACTGCCGATCAATTCAATCCGCCGATTTTAACAGCCCAAGGATTGACTACGATGGGTGCAGGAATTCATAAAGCTTTAGACATAATTCAAGAGCGGAAATCTCAGTATCGTGCTAATGGGATTGCTTACTATCGTCCTTGGGTATTCATGATTACCGATGGAGAACCACAAGGCGAGTTAGAGCATGTGGTAGAGCAAGCATCCCAGCGCCTACAGGGGGATGAAGCGAATAAGCGTGTAGCATTTTTTACAGTTGGGGTAGAAAATGCGAATATGACGCGTTTAAATCAAATAACTGTACGTACCCCTCTGAAGCTCAAAGGATTAAATTTTATTGAGATGTTTGTCTGGCTGTCAACTAGTATGTCGGCTGTTTCTCATTCTCAAGTAGATGAACAGGTAGCACTACCGCCGATTGGTTGGGGGACTGTTTAATTAAAAATTGCAGCTTGATGTTTACAACAGCTAGCTGCTGGAAAAAATCTATGAACATATCAAAACAGATTGCTCAATGGCGGATTGTGGCTGCGTCTGTATGTGGTACAAGTCACTTAAAAAACAATCAGTTATGTCAGGATGCTCATCACTGGCAGGTATTATCAGATAATGTTTTAGTGGCGGCCGCAGCAGATGGGGCGGGTTCTGCTAGCCTTGGGAAAGTGGGAGCGATGATTGCTGTGGAGACAGCAATAGAAAACATTTCCACTCTTAGACTCACCCGGAAAAGTTTGAGTGATGATGCTTATGTGCGATCGCTCTTAAATGATGCCATACTAGCCGCCAAAAAAGCTGTGGATGATGAGGCGGCTACTTGTGACAAACAGCCTCAAGATTTAGCAACTACCTTAATTGTGATGCTCGCCACACCAGAAGTTGTGGCTGTAATGCAAATAGGTGATGGTTTGGCAGTGGCAAAAGATAGCATGGGTAACCTTCTCGCACTTACCATACCCGACAGCGGTGAATACATCAACGAAACCACTTTTTTAACTTCTCCTACTGCCTTAGATACAGCGCAGATGAGAGTCTGGCGCACAGACATAGAAAATGTTGGCATCATCACTGATGGACTACAAATGCTGGCTTTGAATATGGTTGTTGGCGAACCTCACAAACCCTTCTTTTTTCCCCTGTTTGAATTTGTAGCTAATGCCGAGGATAAGACAGAAGCGAAGGAGCAGTTGGTAAAGTTTTTACGCTCAGAGCGGATTACGCAACGCACTGATGATGATTTGACACTCATTATAGCTGCATTCAACAACTCATAAGCAAAAAAAAATTTACAGGTTTCACATCTAAATAACTCCGTTAGCGGTAATTTCATTATGCAGGTACTACGTTGTTCCCCTAGAAAAGAAATCCTCAGTCTCAATGTCAGTTTGGGACGTGGCGGTGAGGCTTGTGTTTATGCAGTGCCATCCGATAACAACTTGGTGGCAAAGATTTACCACAAGCCAACGACTGCTCATGCTGATAAACTCCAGGCGATGCTTGCCAACCCGCCAGAAAACCCTACGGCGAGTTTAGGGCATATCTCTATCGCTTGGCCAGAGAATTTATTACGGGCGGCAGATGGCAAAAATATCATCCTGGGCTTTTTGATGCCACGGATTCAGGGGATGCGTCCAATCATCGACTTTTACAACCCCAGAACCCGTCGCCAACACTGCCCCCTATTCAACTATCAGTACCTGCTCCGCACGGCTCGTAACTTGGCGGCGGCTTTTGCAGCTTTACACGCTAGTGGATATTGCATTGGTGATGTAAACGAGTCAAATATCCTCGTCAGTGACACAGCACTGGTGACTTTGATAGACACAGACTCTTTCCAAGTACTCGACCCAAACAACAATGTTGTTTATCGCTGCCCAGTCGGTAAACCAGAGTTTACCCCACCAGAACTACAGAATAAAACTTTTGCCCAGCACGATCGCGAAATTTATCACGACTTATTTGGGTTAGCGGTGCTGGTATTTCAACTCTTAATGGAAGGCACTCACCCATTTTCGGGGATTTTTCAAGGTGCTATTGAGCCACCGCCCTATGAAGCCCGCATTGCATCGGGTCATTTCACTTACAGCCAAAAGCGCTACGTACCCTACCTTCCTACACCCATTGCACCCCCTTGGGAAATTTTGCATCCCAGCTTACAGGAACTATTTGTCCGTTGTTTTGAAGAAGGTCACAACAACCCACAGCTGCGCCCCAGTGCCCAGACTTGGCTATCAGCTATTGCTGAAGCCGAAGATTCCTTAATTACCTGCACGACAAATCCTCAGCATCGCTACAACAACCATATACATAGCTGTCCCTGGTGTGAACGTACCGTGCGATTAGGCGGACGCGACCCCTTTCCATCACATCGGGCTATAGAAGCTAGAGAACATCTCCAACCGCGAATCAAACGGAAAAAGCACTACACCCAGACACCGCATTTTCCACAGCGAACCTTGTCACCGCACTCAGCTAATTATTGGCAGCCAGTAATTACCCCAAGCGGTACATCTTATAAACCTTCTAAGAAGTCAAAGTTGTACCCGATTATTTGTTGCTTGCTGGGTTTTGGTTTATTGGGATATGCGGACGTAATGATTAAATTTACTCAGCCATTGGTTTACCAAAATGCTTACACTCAACAAACACTTATTTCTTCTAGAGTGTACTTGGAGCCAAATTTTTCTCGAAGTTCCCCTTCAAGTTTTGCCTGCTGAAGTTTTTGCCAGCCTTCAGGAGTAAGTATAACGCCACGATTCCGTTTTGGCTTGTGCCGATTCATAAATTATGAATACCTATTTTTTACAGCAAAAGCTTATGGACAGACCTTTAAAAGTAGTGATCCCCGTCAGTTTTGGCTCAAAGCTTAGTCATGCATGGAATCAGGGCTAACAATATCTAAAAAATTAGACCTGATGGCGCACTCGCCAAGCATGTACCTTTGGGACTGGGCACTTGTTTTTCCCTTTTCCCCCTTACCCTTTACCCCGCCAACTCACGAAAGCGAACTACTAGACAAGTATTGAAGTACTTCTATTTATCTATCAGCTTTTTTAGGTGGGCTTTTCTGCAAAATTTGGATTTTGTTACAAAACTTTAGATTAGTCAACTGTAAACTTTTGTAACAATAAAAACTACCAATTCTATATGAAGATGCATAGAAAGAACCCCACCGCCTGCGGCACCTCCCCAAAGCATCGGGGAGGTTGGGAGGGGTCAAAATAATGTGCAGCCTCACAGAGAATTGGTATAATCCTATATCAGTAAAAAATTGAAGAACTATGAAAATTGCAATATTTTAACCAACTTGCCTTAAATAATTTCTCTTATCTACTCCTACACCGGATCTCAAGGAATACTCAGTGCAATTCTAAAGTTTTCATATTTTTTTAATTCTTGGGGTAGAACTGGCGAAGCTGTCATGAAGTGCAAACTAAACCGTTTAGTTTAAAAACTGTTGGTGGAAGGATAAGATTGCCGTTAAAACGTGCTTATGCTTCCAAGGCATCAAAAAAGGATGCGATCGCTTTACGAAATAATGAGTATTACAACCTCCGTTGCGGCAATATTATGGGTTAACCGAAAAAAACTTAGCAAAACCATAGACATTTGTCTTTGAAAAAAGCCATTTATTGGGATATTATCAATCAACGCTCTTGCTGCGATTGCATGAAATACAGTCAGGCGATCGCCGCCATACAGTTGTGCAGATGCCTGAACGCCATCAATGAGTTCAATGTGATCGCCACCTTGACTCCCGTTGATCACAACTAGCTTGACTCCTTCATACTGATCCGGGTTAGGGTCTAAACCAATCACATCTATCCGCTCATCGCCCTTACTACCGGAGATATGCTTGACTGTGATGGTGTCATTAGATTCTGTCCCTTTACGATCAATCACCCCTTGTTGTCTTAACTGCTCCCGAAGTTTAGGATCTGGCTCCGGGTCTTCAACGTTGTAGTGCGGGTTACT
>NZ_JAIVFR010000609.1 GCF_020829685.1 Nostoc sp. CHAB 5715
CGCACAGAGATTTTTAGCTATGTCCACTAAGTCTTTGTGACGGGTAATGGTTTTGTCTTTATTTTTTATGTTGCCATCTTTGCTATCAGCTGCGATCCATTGCTGTTGTAATTGTTCGACATTGTGAAGGATTGTTCTTTGTTCATTAATGTCCGAAGTTCCGGGATACCCAGATGTCGGTTGAGAAACAAGGCTTGTGAGCAGCACTACCAGGCTAACATTGCCCAGCCAAATGATATCGCCGTGATGTAACTCTTGGGGAAAGTTAACAAGATATTTATTTACTTGCGTCCCGTTTTTGCTGCCCAGATCCTCAATAGTCCACACACCGTCAGCTGTTTTCACCAAGCGGGCATGGCTGCGAGATACTCCAGCAAAAGGTAAGTACAGGTTACATTCCGGCAAACGGCCAATTGTGAATATATCTTGATCAACTGCGATCGTTGTCTCGGTATCTCCCTCTTGTAGGCGTAGCGTGAGTTCAGTCATGAATGTGATCCATCGAAGCTAGAGGTGCAAGCAACTCTAAGGTAAGTTATACACTACAGGTTAACCTTCACCTTTTCTTTATGGCACTGTTAACTGCATTCCGACAACTGGATGTGACGGATATTACATTTAAACAGGCAATTTTGCTCGAGATTCAGTTCAGAGTGGGTTTGAATCTCGTTGTCCAGTGGATTGCCTAACAGTGTCCATTGAGTAGCAAATTAACATACGTGATCACCAAAATTAAAGTTGACGGCCGCTTGCCATCAAATCCTATCGGTAACGAAATTGCCCTTTATAAGGACACGCTCAAAGAGTAATTAAAATTTTCTCCTCAAAACTTTAAACTATTAAGAGGTTGTTCAAATCCCAATACAGTTCAGTTAAGCTTTTTTCTCTCCCCCTGCAACGCCAGCCTCCCCTGCTCAAGAACAGCCTGCCTTAACAGATAAATTTGCTTAACCCAAGCGTATTGGTTCAAATCCCTCAATAGTTTACAGTGAAATCGTAAAGATTAGACCAGTCTATGCAGAATTCTACAGCACTGCCAAAGATCATCCGCGCCCATGTATTCATTTCTGGCCGAGTCCAAGGAGTCGGTTATCGCTATTCCACTGTGGATACAGCTAGCCAGTTGGGATTAACCGGCTGGGTGCGGAATCTCCCTGATAATCGAGTAGAGGCAGTCTTTGAAGGGGCGCAAGATGTTGTAGATGATATGGTTCGCTGGTGTCACTCTGGGCCACCTGCTGCTGTAGTTAAAGATGTTGTGGTTGAGTATGAAGAACCGGAAGGGTTGCGGGGATTTGAAGTTAAGCGGGTTGGTTAGTCATTGGTCATTAGTCATTTGTCCTTTGTAAATGACTAATGACTAATAACAATCAACTGCTATAGGAGTGATATCATGTTCGCATTATTAGTTATGATTCCCATAGTCATTGCACCCCACACGCCAGTCGCTCATGGGGGAAACCCCCATCGCCCTTGGCGTCTCCCCTTAGGAGAAGACCGCGCTGGCTCCCCTTAATCCCCTCCCCGCTCTTCGGGCTACGGTGTACACACAAGTACTTTCGTTCACAACACAAGTCTTTTGGTTCACAACACAAGGACTTTCGTTCAGAACACAAGGACCTTCGTTCAGAACACAAGGACTTTCGTTCAGAACACAAGGGCTTTCGTTCAGAACACAAGGGCTTTCGTTCACAACACAAGGGCTTTCGTTCAGAACACAAGGGCTTTCGTTCAGAACACAAGGGCTTTCGTTCAGAACACAAGGACTTTCGTTCACAACACAAGGACTTTCGTTCACAACACAAGTATTTTTTGAGCTTTTGAGGGAATGAAACAGCTTTGCTTTTCAAGAGGGGTTGGGGGGATTAAAAGTCTGTGGAGCCACTCTAAAAGACTTGTGTATACACGGTAGGCTCTTCGGGAGGGGAGACAAAGCGTAGCTTTGGCGGGGTGGGGTTCTTCAGGTTTAATAAGGAATCAAGCGGACATGATATGATTTGGGCTTTTGGTAAATTTTATGATCTAAGAAAGTAGTCACTTCGAGTACGAAAACCTGGTTGAAAAATCTGAAAGCTGACCATTTAAGGAGACAGTTCACAAAATTTTACCTTCAAAATTTGAGGCGATGCCTATGGTAACCCCTTCAGGTGTACGCGCAAAATTCCTTGAATTACTTGTTGTACAGCTTCTTTAGTCAAGCTGCCATCTACCCGCACAATTCTTGAGGGATAGGATGCTGCTAACTCTGCGTATCCTTGCTGAACGCGCCGATGAAAAGCGATTGTTTCTTGTTCAATGCGGTCTAACCCTATTCCATCTCCCCGTTTACGGGCTAGTCCTACTTTGACATCGACATCTAGCCAAATAGTTAAGTCACTCTCTAAACCAGCAGTGGCAATATGATTAAGTTGATTGATTAAACTCATGTTAAGACCACGACCATATCCTTGGTAGGCAATGGTAGAGTCAGTGTAGCGATCGCATAAAATATATTTCCCTGCTGCGAGATTTGGTTTGAGTTCTTGTTCAACGTGTTGCGATCGGTCAGCAGCATACAACAAAAGTTCTGTCACTTGTGCAACTGGTTTATCCTCTGCCTTCTCTAATAGCAAGCGGCGAAGATGTAAGCCTAACTCTGTTCCTCCTGGTTCACGAGTAACAACCACAGAGATACCCAGACTTTTCAGCCACTCAGAACAAAGCTGCATTTGGCTGGTTTTACCACAGCCTTCCACCCCTTCAAATACAATTAATTTCCCACTCATGTTTTTTTATTGTAATTGTAATTACGCTAAACCAGCAAGCTATCTAATTGTCAACATAAATAGAAATGAGTTCGACACCCATAGGATCACCTAAGTTAAAAATTAGACTATCATTTTGAAAAAAGGATGATAGATAATTATGGTGTGTCAAAACTGTCAACAGGTTATAGAACAGCTAAATATTAATATTGACCTTTTCTTTCATAAATTAGAGACAGCTTCAAATAGAAAGCAAATCAGTGAAATTGACAAGGAAATCATTTGTCAATCTCTATTAGGACACTCCCGACAACATCTAGCTACAATCTTCAATTTATCTGACCAACAAATTAGAGATAGGCTCAGTAATAATATTTATCCCAGAATAGCAGAACTGATGCAAATTGACCAAGAACAGATAGCTGGGAAGTGGGTTAAGCTGCTTAATTTATTACTTGATCCTAATAACGGATATAAATTGCAGACTGCTCCTCAATTAAACAATGATAACTTTCAAGGTAGTTTTGGCAGACAAATTTTTCTTTCTCCCCCAAATCAAGATATTGTGGAGTTACAGATACAAGGGAATAAATTTTATCAGCAAGGACTTTATTATCAAGCATTAAAGTGCTTTGTTTGGGCTTGGAAAAAAGAAATAGAAATTTATGGTACAGGTAATCCAGAAATTTTAATTTATATTAATAACTGCTTAATCGAATATAAAGAATCTCTTTTACAACATAAAAAAATTAAGATTTATACTTTGGCTGTAGTTGTGCCATTTTATCATAATCAAGGTCATGTTGCATCTGAAATTTTACGAGGTATTGCTCAACTTCAACTCCAAGTAAATCTTCAAAGCTTTGAGAAAATCTCACTAGGAACAGAGATAAATTTAGATGAGATAAAACCCGATAAGTTTTTTACTCTAAATAATACAGATAATCAAATAGCCTTCAAAATTTTAATTGTCAACGATCCTAATAATTTATATGCACCATATAGCCAAATAGCAGAGAATTTAGCCAATTTAGCGCCACAATTAAACCTGATTTCTATTATCGGTCACTATTCAAGCGAAATGACTAAGAAGGCACTACAGTTATATTCTCAAAATGGACTAATTTTAGTAAACTCTAGCAGTACCTCTAATGAACTTTCTCATTTATCTGGGGGTGAAAGCTTATCCTTTTTTAGACTGACTACTCAAGATAGCATAAATGCCACACAATTAGCTCATTATTTGACAAAAATATTGCCTGGTAAAAATATTAAAAAAGTAGCTATTATCTATAATAAAAATAGTACTTATAGCACTTCATATAGAAATACTATCAAAAAATGCCTAGAACAATATAAGGAACAGTTTATTTTTCTAAAAGAATGTAGTTATATGAGCGAAAAATATTATCAAATTCAAGCTTATCTAGAAGATATTAAACAAAGTTACGTTGATATTATTATCATAATTCCTGATGGAGGAATTGAACCTAATTCCCTTGATAATGCTGGACTGATTAGTAGATTAAAAATCAATAACTGTCTAATAGCTGGTTCAGCAACTTTTTACCATGAGAATGTTTTACATTGGATTGATGAACAAAGTCAGTATAATTTAGGCAATCAAAATGAATGTCAAATTATAGCTTGTGTTCCTTGGCATTGGCACAGCAAAACAAATGGGTGCAATAGTGAAAATCAACTAGGGCAAAAGTTTTGTCAACTAGGCACTCAATTATGGGGAAAAGAAAACTTAACATGGCGTAGTGCAACAGCTTTCGACTCAGCGTTAATAATTCTGAGAATTTTAGAGCAATTTGACATTTCAGATAGTCAATCTTTACTGATATACATGAATAAATATTTTAAAGAAGATAAAAAACAAGTGAAAGGAGTTACAGGAATTATCAAATTTGAAAAAAATGGCGATCGTATCAATCCCCCGGCAGAAATAGTAGCCGTTAAATGGAGA
>NZ_JAIVFR010000060.1 GCF_020829685.1 Nostoc sp. CHAB 5715
ATTTTCTGGAAGTCCCTAATGGAAAAAATTAATGCAATTCAACCTGATTACATTATCTGTTGTGGCATGGGTGTAAGCCGTACATAATTAAGTGGGGAAGCAGTTGCTAAGTACAGCTTTGCGCTCCTCTGCGCTTACCTCTGCGCCCCTTTGCGTTTAAACTTAAACCCTCAATTGGCCACGAATTTATGAAATCCTGTACTAAGTGTATTAGGACTTACGCAAAAGACACAGATGGATTTATCTGTGTCTCTCTTTGATTTCATTATCTTCAATTTTTCGGTTTACGAAAGATTCTGGAAGTAAGCTTCTAGCGCTTCAGTCACTAACTGAGTCATCGGCTTACCTTGGCTTTGGGCTACTTCCTTCAACTTGCTATAAACCTCTTCTTTCAAATTCACCCGATGGCGCGATTTGTTTGCAGCATTAGCCGTGTTAGGTTCGTAGCTAGTAGCAAATTCGCGGATGGCATCAAAACCAACGCGATCGCAAAAATCACCGAATCTTTCCTTTGATTTCCGAGATTTTTTAAAGTAAACAAAAATCGGCTCTAAGAAACTCTCTAAATCATTATGGTGCAGCTTATCGGTGTAAGGTTGTGCCAGTCGAGTCTGATTTGGCGAACCCCCTAACCATAATTGGTAAGATTCTGGAGCGCTGCCGACAAAGCCCAATTCTGCTAAGTAGGGACGAGCGCAACCGTTGGGGCATCCTGTCATCCTTACCACAAAATGCTCGTTTTGTAAACCAATTTTATCCAAAAGGGCGCGAACCCGCTCCAAAATACCCGGTATTGCCCGTTCTGATTCCGTAATTGCCAAGCCGCAAGTGGGCAAAGCCGGACAAGCCATTGCATACCGCACTAAAGGTTCGATTTTACTAGGGTCGTCTCCGACACCGTGACGGCTGAGAATGTCTTGAATAGCTTGCTTGCTATCTGGTTCAATATCGTAAAAAATTAGGTTGTGGTTGGGTGTCAGACGGATGGACAAGTTGAACTGTTCGACAATTTCCCGCAAAGCGGTTTTCAGTTGAAACGAACCTTCATCCTTGATTCGACCATTTTCAATGGAAATTCCTAAGAATAGCTTGCCATCACCTTGTTCATTCCAGCCAAGGAAGTCGTAATATTTAAACTCTGGCAGTGGTTTGAAGGCTTCGACTGATTTACCGAAATATTCTTCAACTTGAGCGCGGAATTTATCTACGCCCCAATCGTTGATTAGATATTTTAATCTGGCATGACGACGATCAGTGCGATCGCCATAATCTCTCTGGGTAGCAACAATCGCTTTCACTATGTCGTAAACGTCGTCCTTCGCCACATAACCAATTGGGTCTGCTAACCTAGCGAAAGTTTCTTCTTTACCGTGTGTTCTACCTAAACCACCACCAGCAAAAATATTAAATCCTTCTAGCTGTTTCTTTTTATTAGTAATTACTACCAACGTCAGGTCTTGGGAATACAAATCCACAGAATTATCACCTGGCACCGTCACGCAAATTTTAAACTTGCGGGGCATGTAATGCGTGCCATAAATCGGTTCTTCGTTGTTATGAATAATTGTGCCATTCCCATTACGCTGTCGCGCCGCCTTCACCTCTGGATTCTCTTCAGCACTAATTGCTTTTTCCCCATCTAGCCAAATTTCGTAATAAGCGCCTGTTTGTGCTGAGAGCAAGTCAGCAATATTCTGGGCATACTCCCAAGCATACTGATACTCTGGGCGATTCTTAAATGGGGCTGGTGGTGCCATCACGTTGCGGTTGATGTCACCGCAAGCTCCCAAAGTTGAACCCAGGTTATTGACAATCGTGGCAATTGCTGTCTTAAGATTCTTCTTTAAAATTCCGTGGAGTTGGAAACCTTGACGGGTAGTTGCTCGTAACGTTTGGTTGCCATACTCATCAGCTATTTTATCTAAAGCCAGATACAGCTGCGGCGGTACTAAACCACCTGGATTTTTTGTCCGCAGCATAAACTGGTAATCTTTTTCCTGTCCCTTGGTGCGGTTGTCGCGGTTATCCTGCTGATAAGAACCGTGAAACTTCAAAAGCTGCACCGCATTTTCGGTAAAATGGGTAGTGTCTTGAAGGATCTCAGTTGCTATAGGTTCACGCAAAAAATTACTATTTTCCTTGATTCCTTCTACTTTGGAAGGCTTACGGGTTGCGATCGGGGAAGGAGCAGATTTAACCATTAGACTTGTATAGTATTCTCAATAAAGCATTAGTAGACGCCGAATCAGCACCCTTCGGCTATTTTATCCCCGGTAATCCGGCCGGAATAATGAGGAATACTTTAATTTTACCACGGCAAAAGCCGGCTTTGTCAGTAATGTAACACTTAACAAAACCAGCTTTTTGGAGTAGTAAGTTTTGTTAGCAATAGCGGGGCGTTGAGCCAGTGCTGAGTCCTGAGTACTTAACTAAAGTATAGAGCGACTGAGGACTCAATAATCATTTATTTGAAGCGATAGCCAAAACCGCCATTGATGCTAACAGCAGGAGTATCGCTATTTTGGTATGCACCAAGTCCGACTTTGGCATTAGTGTAGACGAGGAAATTGTTAGCAACTTACGATTCCAGATTGAATTCAATTTTCGCGATGCTAAACAATTTTGGGGTTTGGAAGATTTCATGAATGTATCCCAGAACGCAGTGACTAACGCTGCTAATCTCTCGTTTTTTATGGTGAATCTTTCCCATCGCCTCCTTGAAGATTTTCGCGTTCATCATCACAGTGCCGGAATACATGACCTCAAAGCTTATTTCCGGGGTACTCGATATGTAGAGGAAACTATTAAGATGCTTCCGAAAAAGCCACACAAGGTTTTATTATCTCAAATTTTTGATAGAATATCCTCGCTGGGGCGTATTCACGCTCCTAAGCCTTCTGTCACCACTTCATAATTGGCGAAGGTATTGTAAGTTGGGGTAATTTAACTGCAAGTTAGGATTTCCTTATTCTCTGGTTATCAGCCAGGGAATGAGAAATGCTCCTGGAAGTTTTCAGGCTTTTCTTAATTATCCTGCGATCGTCAATAGACCATGCTGTGCCCTTACGACAATACGCTTGGGTTAAGGATAATTGTAGGTTGGGTTGAACTTTAGTGAAACCCAACAAACCCCGAAAAATGTTGGGTTTCGTTCCTCAACCCAACCTACGCAGGTTAAGGTTTTTGGCTCTAACTGAACCGTATTGGCCCTTACGAAAGATGTAGTTTTTAAACTTCTCCTTCTCCATATATAGGACTAATATTTGATTTCTGAAAAAGCTCGGTACAACTCGAAAAGCCTAATTCCTTATTCCCTACTCCCTACTCCCCACTCCCCGCCAGATAATTTCAAAAATCAAATACGATTCGTATATGGTATTTCTTGTCAATGCGTAAGTCCTATCTTTCTCCCCTGCCCCCCGCCTCTTCACTCAACCAATGGGACGATTACCAGGATTGACTGCATGAATATATTCACTACCCGATTGCGGTCTTCCTCGTTTATAACAAGCTTCTTCTGGTTTACCCCATCCTAGCTGCAAAATCATTTCCAAAAAGCTAGAATTTTCCCACTTGCACAAACTTGCCCATTCTGTTATTTGAACAATTCTCTCTACATCAGATGTGACAATTTTTTGGTACTGTTTATTATTATTGAAACTCAAGTATAAATCCATCCCCATAGAGACTTCATACCAAAATTCTACGATAGAATTTCTAGCAGTTTTTAATATCTCTAGGTCACTGGTGAGGGCTATTAACTCGCTGTCTATTTCGGGATAGTTCAAGTTTTTACCTTTGACTGTTACCTGCCGCCAAATAATACCTGAAACTTGATTTTCCCTTTGATATTCATGAATTGCAGCTTTGAAATCTTGATAGGCAGTGAACTGTTGCAGCCCATCAGTTATGAGAAACTGGTCAATTACAGGATTGCCAGAGACTGGTATTTCTAATTTTAAGCGTTCTCCCTTGAGGCAGGCTTGGCGTTCAGCTGCCAAAATTTGAATTAGCTCCTGGGTCGTGTAAACCTTTGACATTAGAATACACTCTAGTTAGTCATTGGGCATTGGGCATTGGGCATTGGGCATTGAGCATTGATTACGGACTATAGACTATGGATTACAGCTATTTTCAGGTAAATAGACCACGCGGTAGGGGTTTAGCATTGCTAAACCCCTACAACAGATGTGGTTCAAATACATGAAAACTGCTGTAATTTCCTGAATTGTTAACACAGATATTTCAATATTATGCTTTGACATCGGCGGCAATGTAGTAACAGATATCACTAAAAATTAGGGCAGACCAATTTGGCCTACCCCATAAGTTATTTAGCTAACTCACTACTAAACTCATTAAAGGCTCGCCGTTTTAGCTGTGCTGTTTCAGTGCGTGGTACTAAATCAAAGATTTTACGAAATTCATCGTCTATCTCTTCAAAAGGTACTTGACCTTTTTTATTTAAAACGACCTCACCTGATTTATTAAATACCACCACTTGAGGAACAGCCCCAGAATAGTAATATCCTGGTTCTGTAGGGTCGTAGGTCTGTTTAAGCGGGATACCATCTACATTAATAGGCATAATTTCTGCTACCCGACCATAGAATTCCTGTACCCGTGAAATGGAAATAGCATATCTTTTGGAATCGCTGCTGTCATCCAAATAAAAGGCCAAAAATATGGGTTTATGTTCCGCTAAAGCCTGTGCTAGTGTCTGTCTGGGAGGAACCAATGAACCATTGCCAGCATAAACGACAAAAATGTTGCCATCATATAAATCATTATTAAGACCAGCAGATGCAGGTTGCATACTTATAATGAAAAGACTTGCAAGCAACAACAGGCATTTGGACAACCACCTTCGCCAGCCAGTAATTTGTTTATGTAAAAAAAGAAACTTTGTGCTATTCATCAAAAAGAACCTTGCAAGCTACTACTTGTCGTGAGTTTGTGCTGAATTTGGCAAACTGGGCTGGATATCTAATTACGCCCGCGCACTACTTTTTAAGATAACGCCTACTGAGATTATCTCTCGGAAGTGGATGAGGGAGATGGGGGAGATGGGGGAGATGAGGGAGATGGGGGAGACATGGGAGTAAATTCTTCCTCATCCCCCTCATCCCCCTCATCCCCCTCATCCCCCTCATCCCCCTCATCTCCTTTTTCGTAATGTCAAGGCTGGCTTTTTAAGTCAAAATTCGCTAAACTCACGCATATTAAATTTGCAATTAAATACTTTCAATTAGCAACTGCCATTCGACTAGGATACCGATGTGGGAAACAAAATACAATTCATAGATAGGCTGCGATTGGGTTTCGCGGTGTCAGTGGCAAAAAGTGTAACGTTTATAGTGCGATGTCTTCGACGGGCTGCGCCTACGCTCCGTCTGGGTGCTGCTAGTGTATTACCAGGCTCGATTGCTCGTCGCATTGAACCCCGACTTTTACAATTATTGAGTCAGCAAGTTAAAAATGGAGTGATTTTAATTGCTGGTACTAATGGCAAAACCACTACAGCCCTGCTTTTATGCACAATATTAGAACGCAAAGGCTACCGCGTTACTCATAATTCTACAGGTGCAAATCTGGAAAATGGCTTGATGACGGCGCTGTTAGAAAGCACCAACTTACTAGGTACGCTAAATACTGATTACGCCATTTTGGAAGTTGATGAAAATATTGTCCCAAGAGTATTAACGCCACTCCAGCCGCGAATTATTCTCTGTTTAAACTTGTTCCGCGACCAACTTGATAGGTACGGCGAAGTAGACACAATTAGTAAGCGTTGGACAAAAGTTATTTCTACCCTACCACCAGAAATAGTGGTAATTCCCAATGCTGATGACCCAACTTTATCTAACCTCGGTCAGCAGTTACCTCAACGGGTGTTATTCTTTGGCTTGAATGAACCAGAACATTATTTAGAAGCAATTCCTCACGCTGTTGATTCTATTTATTGTCCCAAATGTGGACATTCTCTAGATTACAAAGGTGTTTATTTGTCTCATTTGGGAGATTTTACTTGTCCTAAGTGTGGTTTTAGTAAAAGTAAACCGACTCTAGAAAGTAGTGAATGGTCGCAAATTCTAGTTGGTTTGTACAACAAATATAATACTTTAGCTGCTGCTACTGCGGCTATTGAGTTGGGAGTTGATGAAGTAACAATCAGAGATACTATTAATACCTTCCAAGCTGCCTTTGGTCGTGCGGAAGATTTGGTAATTAACGGTAAACGAGTGCGGATATTATTATCAAAAAATCCTGTGGGGACGAATGAAACCATTCGCGTAGTTACTCAAAGCACAGATAAAACTACACTGCTAGTATTGAACGATCGCACGCCCGATGGTACTGATGTATCCTGGATTTGGGACGTGGATACCGAGAAATTAGTCGAACGCGGCGGGACTTTAGTAGTGAGTGGCGATCGCGTCTATGATATGGCACTACGTCTACGTTACAGCCAAAAGTCCCCTGAGAGTAAGTTAAATTTAATTGTCGAAGAAGATTTGCGACAGGCGATCGCAACTGCATTAGAGCATACACCAGAGAATGAAACTTTGCATATTCTGCCCACCTACTCAGCGATGTTAGAAGTGCGAGAAGTCCTGACTGGGCGGAAAATTCTTTAAATTGGGGAATGGGGAGTGGGGAATAGGGAGTAGGGGTAAAGAAAAGAGAAATTATTTCCCCAATTTCCCATTCTCAATTCCTAATTTCCCACTCCCCACTCCCCATTCTCTACTCCCCATTCCCTAAATTTATGACTTATCAAAATATGGAATTAACAATAGGTTGGTTGTATCCGACGCTGATGAGTACCTATGGCGATCGCGGTAATGTAATTACTATAGAACGTCGCGCCGAGTGGCGGGGATATGATGTTAAATTGTTACCTCTAGATCAAAATGCCACAGCCGCAGATATTAAAACTGTAGATGTAATCGTTGGTGGTGGCGCACAAGATCGTCAGCAAGAAATTGTCATGCGTGATTTGCAGGGTGCAAAAGCTGACGCGATGCGCGAGAAGATTGAAAATGGAACACCGGGAGTATTTACCTGTGGTTCACCCCAATTACTGGGACATTATTATGAACCAGGCTTGGGACAACGGATTGATGGTTTGGGAATACTCGATTTAGTTTCCGTGCATCCTGGTGAAAATACTAAGCGTTGTATTGGCAACTTGGTAATTGAAGTGACAGCTTCACGTCTGGCGCGAGATTTAAAAGAGATGACGGGTAGCACACCATATTTGGTAGGTTTTGAAAATCACGGTGGACGCACCAAGTTGGGAAAAGTGGAAGCTTTGGGGCGAGTGGTGTACGGTTTGGGAAATAATGGTGAAGATGGGACAGAAGGAGCATTTTATCAGAATGCGATCGCTACTTATTCTCACGGCCCTTTATTACCAAAAAATCCTTTTGTTGCCGATTGGTTAATTCAAACAGCATTGCGGCTAAAGTATCAGCAAGAAATTACCTTAAAACCTTTTGACGATAGCCTCGCTGCACAAGCACGAGAAGCGATGTTTAAGCGATTGAAAGTGAGTTTACCAAGTGCTGCTGCGGCCAATTCTAAATAAGCTAGGTCATAAGCTGCTAAACTTTCCTGTGGTGCTAGCTTCAAGGTTGCATCCAACGCCTTTGCATCCGTATAGGACTTATATTATGTCCGCTTGATTACTTATTAAACCCGAAGAACCCCACCCCCAACCCCTCCCCGCTCTTCGGGAGGGGAGACAAAGCACAGCTTTGGCGGGGTGGGGTTCTTTTATTATGGGTAATTTGGCGGACATGATATAAGTTGTGTTCTGAGGTACTATCCTGGGATAAGGGAAAAAAGTTAATTACTAATCGCTTATTTTCTTTGTATGCCCAAGTTGAATTAGTAGCCAAGCTCCTCCAGAGGATATCAATAACAACGGTGTCAACCAATCACCCCAACGCACATATAAAGTCTGCGTTTGTCGCCGATAAATTGTTTCAGCATGAGTTTCGTAAGTATTATATCCAGATATCCACAAGGTTCTGCCGTGAGGATCTATAAAGCCTGAATATCCTGTATTAGTTGCCCGTGCTGACCATCTATCAGTTTCAATTGCCCGCATGATATCCTGTGCATGGTGCTGGAATGGCATGGATGCAGTGTAATGGGCATCGTTAGAAGAACTGAGGATAAATTGCCCACCCGCAGCAGCTTGACGGCGAAATTGCTCAGGAAAAGCAGATTCATAACATATACTAGCGATCGCCCGACCAAAAGGAGTATCAAATATTTGATTTGTCGAACCCGGAACTTGGTGTGCTTCCAAAGGCGACAAGCGTTGAACTATCCCGCCTAAAATTCCTTCAAAGGGAATATATTCTCCCAAAGGTACTAGTTTGGACTTATCGTAGCGGCTGACAATTTCACCCTTACTGTTGAAAGTAAACAAGCTAATTGTATAACTGTCTCCCCGTTCTCCAAAAGCCCCAATCCAAGCAACTACACCTTTCTCCTTCACGGCTGCAACTAAAGCAGTTTCCATCAAGTTGCGCTGGAAAATAGGTAAGGCTCCCTCTGGGGTGAGGACTGCATCTACACCTTGGTCTGCTAAAGTTAAATATCCATTGGTATAGTTTTCTTGGGCACGACGAAACCCTTCGGAACTTTGTAAAAGTCGGTTTGGGATATTACCTTGAACAATCCCCACTTTCAAGGCTGCTTCTGGTAATTGGGCAATGGGACGGGTGTATAAGATAAAACCAATGAGGTGTAAGATAATTAATAATCCTGTGGCGATAACCCAATATTTATTAACGAACCGCCAAGGCGCAGAGGACGCAGAGAAAATCTTGGCGTCCTTGGCGTCTTGGCGGTTCGTCCATCCTTCAGCAATTAAACCATTAACAGCAACTATTCCTGCTGTCACAGTATTAGGCCCAGAGAGTTGCCCCAGATGTACAATTACGAGATTGTGCGGACTTTGGGTGTAAGCAAGAGAACTCCACCACAAAGGTCCCGCACTCCATAGACTCTCTAAGCCACACCAGACAGCTGTACCAATCAATATACGTAGCCACGGTTTTTGTCCGTTCAGGCGAACCATCACAGCCGCCCAAATACTAACGAATACCCCTCCCAAAACACTAATAAATCCCCAACAAAAAAGAGTGATTACCAAACTTGGCAACCAAGGAACGCCCAACCATGTCATCGGATGAATTCCGGTAATCCAAGATAGGGCGACACCGTGATAACCGATACCCCAGAGAAAAGCAGGGGGAACAGGGGAGGATTGGTTTTTGCGTTTGGCTGAGGTGAGAATTATTACCCAGAGTGGGGCTAGAGCAATCCAAGCCAACAACCATGCACCTACAGGGGCGACGGTTAGCCCCATTAAAATGCCGCTAGCTAAGGCAATTAAGCAAGGCAGTAAAGAGATAAATATCTCCCCCTGCCTCCCCTGCTCCCCCTGTTTTTTACTCTGCTTCTTCTGCATCGGCAGCATCAGGTGGAACTACTGCCACTCCGATAATGGCGTCATCTTCGTCTAAACGCTGCACTCTAACTCCAGTTGCCGATCGCGATTGGATAGAAATCGCATTTACCGCTTGACGGATGATAATACCGCGATTTGTCACCATCATGATTTCATCATCATCATTGTTGACAATGCGTAGGGTTGCCAACTTATCTTTGGTTTTGCGGTTTTTGAACTTGGTTGCCATTAAACCCTGACCAGCACGATTTTGCAGGCGGAACTGGGCAACTGGTACGCGCTTACCATATCCTCCCATTGTAATTACCAACACCCAAGGGCCAACAATGCCATTACTAGGCACTTCTGCGGACTCTTCATTAGTTTCGCTAATTTCGATATCTTCTGTTTCGATTGTTTCGATATCTTCAATTTCGGCTTCTGTAACTATATCCAATGTTTCAAGAATTGCTGCGGGCAGAATATCCATACCCACCAGTTCATCTTTATTTTTGAGTTTCATCGCTTTCACGCCACGAGTCGCCCTACTTAAAGGACGCAGTTGTTCGTGGTTGCACCGGAAGTTAATCGCCATCCCGTTACGAGAACCAATGATTACACTGTCCTCTACTCTGGCGCGTCGCACCCAGCGCAGTTGGTCGCCTTCTTCTAAGGAAATGGCAATTAAACCATTGGCACGAATGTGACTAAACGCTGCCAATTCGGTTTTCTTAATATTACCGCCCTTGGTGAGCATGACCAGATATTCTTCGTTGCTAAACTCGTCAACCGGTACAATCGAGGTGATTTTTTCCTCTTTGGGAATGGGTAACATCTGGACAATTGGTGTGCCGCGACTGGTACGCGAACTCACTGGAATTTGATACGCTCTCAGGCAGTAAACAACACCACGTTCACTAAAGAATAAAATACTGTCGTGATCGCAGCAAGTTAAGAAATGCTCAACGGTGTCATCATCTTTTACCTTGGCTGCGGCTTTGCCTCTGGTAGCACGGCTTTGGGCTTCAAAAGTGTTGACTGGCATCCGTTTGATGTAGCCTTGCTTTGTAACCAGAATTATCGCTTTTTCATTGGCAATTAGATCGCGATCGTCTAATTCCCCTTCCCCTGGTAAAATCACCGTGCGGCGGGGTGTGGCGAAGCTAGTTTTCAGTTGCCCGACTTCAGTTTCAATGATTTCTAGCACTCTCTCCCGGCGTGCCAAAATATCTTGCAAGTCGGTAATTTTCGCTTGCAATTCCTCGTGTTCCAAACGAATTTTGTCTGCTTCTAAGGCAGTCAACCGCCGCAATTGCATCTGCAAAATCGCATCTGCTTGCACTTCTGAGAGTCCGTAAGTTGTGATTAATTCGCCTTTGGCTGTGGGCGCATCGGGAGCATGGCGAATCAAGACAATAATTGGATCTAAGTGGGACAGGGCAATTAATAATCCTTGCAAGAGATGGTCGCGTTCTTCGGCTTTCCGCAGTTCGTAACGGGTACGTCTGGCAATGGATTCGATACGGAAATCCAAGAAGACGGTTAAGAACTGTTTGAGGGTGAGTACCTGGGGTTCGCTATTCACCAACGCCAACATGTTCGCGCCAAAGTTGGCTTGCAGTGGCGTTTGTTTGTAGAGGTTGTTCAGTACAACGCGGGGATAAGCATCACGCTTGAGTTCGATGACAATTCGCATCCCGTCGCGATCGCTTTCATCCCGGATATCTGCGATACCCTCTAGACGCTTTTCGTTCACCATTTCGGCGATTTTTTCAATCAGCGCCGCTTTATTGGTTTGATAAGGCAATTCAGTAATGATAATTGCTTCTCTATCTGGTCGTCCCCGTTGTTCAACGGTTTCAATGTTAGCGACACCACGCATGGTAATGGAACCACGCCCGGTAGTGTAAGCTTCTCGAATGGCAGATGTTCCCAAAATTTGCGCCCCAGTCGGAAAGTCTGGGCCGTGGACATGCTGCATTAACTCAACATCGGTGATTTCTGGATTGTGGATTACAGCCACCAAAGCATCAATCAACTCGCCTAAATTGTGCGGCGGAATGTTGGTTGCCATACCCACGGCAATCCCAGAGGAACCATTGAGCAACAACTGCGGAATCCGCGCCGGTAGCACTGTCGGTTCTTGCTGGGAACCGTCGAAGTTATCGGCGAAATCTACGGTTTCATACTCGATGTCGTGCAGTAGACCAGCGCTAGTTAAAGCTTGTAAGCGGCATTCTGTGTACCGCATGGCGGCTGGCGGATCGTTGTCTACCGAACCAAAGTTACCATGTCCGTTAACTAGGGGCGATCGCATGGAAAAATCCTGCGCCATCCGCACCAAGGCATCATATACTGCTGTGTCACCGTGGGGGTGATATTTACCCAACACTTCCCCCACCACGCGGGCGCATTTCTTAAACGGGCGATCGTGGAGCAGACCTAGCTCGTGCATTGCGTAGAGAATGCGACGATGCACAGGTTTTAGACCATCCCTGGCATCTGGCAGCGCCCGACCCACTATCACGCTCATGGCGTATTCCAGATAAGACTGCGACATTTCGTTTCGCAAGTCTGTCGGGATAATCCTCTCCTGTGAGGTTGTCATAACCTAAAAATCTCCAAAAATCGTAGATTTTAGCTTGTTTATTCAACAAAGCGCAAAATTATTCTAAATTGCTCTTGAATAATTGCCATATTTTGATATAATTCTAGCATAATATTGCCTATTTTTGCCTGGAAAGCTAACCCAAATATATAGTTAAGAAAGAGTATAATAATTTACACTTTATAAGCTCTACCTAATTAACAAGAGCAGTGAACTAAAAGGTTGCTTAGTGCAAAATTACTTAAATTGAAAGATGACGGGGTAAATTTAAGGCAACAATCTAAATTGGCTTTATTAAGCTCTTACTTTTATAACCGTTATTTATTAAACTTGTCACTAAATAAGGTCTGAAAAATTCAACCATAGTTGATCATTTCTACTTAGACAAACAGCAGAACTGGATAAAGCCTTCCAAGATGTAATTAAACGAACATTCGCAGAAATTTGTATCAGAATAAACAGGACATTTTGACGTAAAGGAGAGCAAATTTTGGCAGCAGTCCGAGTCCGCCAGCATGTTAATCCACTTGGTAAAAAGTATCAAACACCAGCAAGTCCCCAAGACTTGGAAAAAATTTATGCAAAGCCAAATCAACCGCTACATTTAGATATTGGCTGCGCTAAAGGACTATTTTTGGTAAATATGGCCAAAATAGAACCCAACTGGAATTTTCTTGGCTTAGAAATTCGGGAACCTCTGGTGGTGGAGGCGAATAAGTTACGTTCTGAGTTAGGTTTGACAAACCTGCACTATTTATTTTGCAATGTGAATAACTCATTGCACTCGCTTTTATCTTCCCTCCCGCCAGGAAGTTTACAGCGTGTTACAATTCAATTTCCCGATCCTTGGTTTAAAACCCGCCACGCTAAACGTCGTGTAGTGCAACCAGAACTAGTGGCAGAATTAGCTAATTATCTTGCGGTTGGTTCCGTTGTATTTCTGCAATCAGATATGGAATTTGTCGCGGTGGAAATGCGCGACCGCTTTGCTGCTCACCCAGCTTATCAGAGAATTGGTACAGAAGAATGGTTAGCAGAAAATCCGCTACCAGTCCCCACAGAACGGGAAATAGGTACGCAAAAAAAGGGTGAGCCTGTTTATCGAACTTTATTTAAAAGAGTGACAAATACAGACTAGTACAACACAGCGTAAATCTAGCTACGATAATCCTCATGCGGCTATAATCAAATCCAAGAGTTGAACCACATTCGCAGCTTATAATCGTGAGGTGAGAGGGGTAAACCCAAATAAATGGGCATCCAGAAAATAAAAGCAGCCAGAATGATAAAAGTAATGGTGACACCTAGCGCCCGGAGTTGTTGATAATAACTGCGAAGACACTGATCGACAAACCAAGCGATCGCTAAAAATACAAACACCACTGCACACATATAGTGGTAGATAAAAACGCACCTTGTCACTTTCACCCAAGGTAATAAGTTAGCAGCATAATTTATAACTAAATACAAGGCAATCCAAGTATCGACACTAAGAGTTTTAGGTACTAAAAAACGCTTTTCTTTTACCCAAGTAATTATGGTTT
>NZ_JAIVFR010000610.1 GCF_020829685.1 Nostoc sp. CHAB 5715
CGCAAGGAACTGAAGTTCCTTGCTAATAGCGAAAGTCATCTTTTGATGACTAAATAATCCGAAAAATCTTTAGTCTACTTCAGTAGACTTTAGCTATAAGCCCTGAAATTCATTTCTGGGCGGGCGTCGAAGCCAACAGATAAGCGATTTTTAGCTTAAGTTGACACCAATGAGCAATGCGCTTTACCCCTACCGCGTGGTCGAAAATAGCTGTAACACCTCAAGAGGCTTGGTCTAGACCATAAACCAATACGCTTATTTGAATTTTTCCCCCTTCCCGCTTCGGGAAGCAGGGTGGTTTCATACAAGCAGAGAAAAACAACAACTGGGTTTCAAAGCCTCTCTCCGTTTCGGGGAGAGGTTTGGAGAGGGGTAAAAAGCCATGCCACTTTCACGAGAAATCAAGACTTATGTATTTTTCTTTCTTCGTATGAAACCACCCTGCCTTCCCGCTTCGGGAAGGGGGTTAGGGGGTTAGGTCTATTTGGGGACACAATATTACAACCACTCTCCACCCCGGAAACGCCAACGGGGAAAGATAATTCGCATCAGGCTTTGTGAACTAATAAAAACTGCTAGCCACACGACTGTATAGTGCAATAAAAAAACTGCTAACGGTAGTTCTTCTTTAGGTAAAGGTATTGGTAAAAAACCAAATAGTTTTACTCCACAAAACACAAATACTAATTCCCATATACCAGCTAATAGTTGATAAGCTGCGGGCCAATCCCTGTCCGATCGGAATTTTTGGAGATAGTTATAAAGCACATCCCAACCTAAGCCAAAGATGGCGACATAACAAAGTATCCAAAAATAAACCGAGCTAGCACTAGAACCAATCCAACCTATTGCAAAAGGCAAAGACACAAATACGCCCACCGTTGCAAGTAATAATAATCGAGTTTGCCAACGACCAAATAAAGTTGGTGTCATAATGCTGAATAAAAAATAGAAAAAAGATGGATTTAAAAATTCAGCTCGAGTTGTTTCTTTGTAGCGGTACTGGTCGGCATGATTATAGTAAAAACAATCTAAAAATGGCATCTTGGCTTCATCCACTGGCACCATGCCCACAAATAACACAGGACATAGTTGCTGTGCTAAATCTAGCAAAGAAGCAATTTCCTTTTCAAACAATGCAAAATCTGTGTAAGTTCGACCATCGGGACGCGCCAACCGCGCTGAGTCATTCACACCTACTGATAATATAATCAAGTCGGGGACACGATTTCGCAGTTCACCCCGGTGGCGGAACTCAACTTCTAACCTTTGGGCTACTTGTTGTGTGCGATCGCCTCTTACCCCTAAATTATAAAGAACATGACCCGCACTATCCGGCAACATCCACCATCGCCGTAGTTGCTCGATCCAACCTCCTTTTTCCGGATCGCCAAATCCATAAATTAAGCTGTCCCCCAGTGCGACGATCTTCATTGGCTGAAAGTGATTTGGTGGTACAGACACCTGCATTGAGGAAGAAGCTAGAAATGTGTGCATTTAAAAACTATATTTTATATCTTTACAAGATTCTATACATTTCTATACCATAGATGGCTATCTTTAATATCCAAGCATCTATGAGGTTTCTACTTATTGATATGGTTGCAAAGTTAATATTGCCGCAGTTGAGCTTCTGAGGGTGAACGTTGAGCTTCTGAGGGTGAACGTTGAGCTTCTGAGGGTGAACGTTGAGCTTCTGAGGGTGAAAATTGCGGTTTAAAAGCTCAAGTTTGGGGTTTGGTACTGAAAACGTCTATGCAATGTCTACGACGGGCTATGCCTACGCACTATCTTATATTTTGACGGATATCAAGACATTTGAGAAACACAAAAAACTCTTTCCCCACTACTTCGGCTTACCTCGACAACGCTTGGCACAAGTCGCGGTTCCTGAGCGTAGTCGTTCGCGCAGCCTCTCGTAGAGAAGGACAGTACAAGTCCCTACTCCCCACCTTCACCCGTCATTTTTGGGTTGACAGACCACTAGGTAGACGGCAAATAAAACCCTCTAAAAAATTTACCTAAACCTCTCCATTAACATAGAAATTTAGGTTCTGAAGAATGGAGCTAAGCGGATTCGAACCGCTGACCCCCTCAATGCCATTGAGGTGCGCTACCAACTGCGCTATAACCCCTTAAAATCCATTATATATAATCGCTTGAATATTGGTACTTTGTCAAGCTTTTTGTGGATAATAAATTTTTAATATCTCCTCAACCACCGGGCAATCACAACGACACTTGCAACAAATAGGTCATACAGTGCCCCATCAAAAAGTAAACTACTAACATGGCAGCAGCAGCCAGAGCAACCAACGTACCAGCCAACATGAGAGAAAATTCTTTACTCTCGTAGGCTCTTTCCATTAAGTGCAGCGACCAGGCCACCAAGGCGACATCAAAAAGTAAAATAGGAAGCAACATATTTTTTAATATTTGTTAATACTTGTAAAATTATATTAACACCCTTTCAGGGAAGTGTGTCTAACCTTAGATAGATGTCATTAAACAGGAAATGATGGGTCAAGAGAATATTCTTACTGGCACGTTGCGATCGCGCAAGTAATTTTTGATTTCTGCTACGCTTAATTGTCCGTAATGTAACAGGGATGCAAGTAATGCTGCTTCAGCTTTGCCTTGGGTTAGGGCTGTGTAAATATGTTCACAATTACCTGCACCACCAGAAGCAATAACTGGAATTTCTACGGCATCGGCAATTGCCCGTGTAATCTCAATGTCATACCCAGCTTGAGTTCCATCAGCATCCATACTTGTTACTAGCAGTTCACCGGCCCCCCGTTTTTCAACTTCTTGTGCCCACAGTAGAGCATCTAAGCCTGTATTTTCCCTGCCACCCCGCACATAGACATCCCAACCTGGATTCTCCGGGTTATTTCTGCGTCTGGCATCAATTGCAACAACTATGCACTGATTACCAAAGCGATCGCTTGCCCGATTAATCAAGTCTGGATCACGCACCGCCGCAGAATTAATACTAACCTTATCTGCGCCTGCTCGTAACAAAGCTTTAACATTTTCTAAGGATTGAATGCCACCACCCACAGTCAATGGAATAAAGACCTGTTCAGCAGTCCGGTAGACCACATCTAAAATAGTAGCTCGGTCTTCATGAGTAGCTGTAATATCCAGAAATACTAACTCATCAGCACCGGCTTGGTTGTAAACCTTGGCCAGCTCTACCGGATCGCCTGCATCTTGGAGATTAACAAAGTTAACTCCTTTTACAACCCGTCCCGCCTTCACATCTAAGCACGGTAAAATTCTTTTAGATAACATAATAACTTTTGTACTTCTGGTAATTGACCGGAATTTAAATTTTAAATTGGCGCGGGTATTCTCAAACTAAAATTTTCATGGGTATTGGGCATGGGGCATGGGGCATGGGGCATTGGTTATTCTGCTTGTCTCCCTTGTCCCCCTCATCTCCCTCATCTCCCTCATCTCCCTCATCTCCCCCTGCTCCCCCTGCCTCCCCCACTCCCCAATCCCCACTCCCCACTCCCCAGTCCCTTAAAAGTAGATAGCTGAATTATGGCGATAATCTCCTCAAAAAAACAGCCTCCAGAACCCAACAAAGAACCAAAGCAGCGTCGGGAGTCGGCGAGGACACCTTCGGCAGACAATATTTTGCAGCCTGAAGCTGCTATTGATGAACAAGAACAGCAGGAAGAAGGTATTCGACCGCACCGATTTGCTGATTACATTGGGCAAAAAGATTTAAAGGATGTGCTAGATATTGCCATCAAAGCAGCCAAGTCTCGTGGTGAGGTGCTGGATCACTTGCTGCTGTATGGGCCGCCAGGATTGGGCAAAACCACAATGGCAATGATTTTAGCATCGGAAATGGGGGTAAATTACAAAATTACCAGTGCGCCAGCGCTAGAACGTCCACGGGATATTGTCGGACTACTGGTGAACATGAAACCAGGAGATATTTTATTCGTGGATGAAATTCATCGCCTCTCGCGGATGACGGAGGAAATTCTCTATCCCGCGATGGAAGATTATCGCTTAGATATTACTATTGGTAAGGGTTCCAGCGCTCGCATCAGAAGTTTGCCGCTATCAAAGTTTACCCTTGTGGGAGCTACAACCCGTGTCGGTGCTTTAACTTCACCACTGCGCGATCGCTTCGGTTTAATTCAAAAACTGCGATTTTACGAAGTTGACGAACTGACTAAAATTGTACTGCGAACCGCTCAATTACTCAAAACCCCTGTTACAGAAGATGGTGCCACAGAAATTGCCCGTCGTTCACGCGGAACACCACGGATTGCTAACAGGCTACTGAAGCGTGTACGTGATTATGCGGAAGTAAAAATATCTGGGGAGATTAATGAAAGCATTGCATCTGAGGCATTGCAACTATTCCAAGTAGATCCTTGCGGTTTAGATTGGACAGACCGCCAGATGCTGAGTGTGATAATTGAACAATTTAACGGCGGGCCAGTGGGGTTAGAAACAATGGCAGCAGCGACGGGTGAAGATACTCAAACAATTGAAGAGGTGTACGAACCTTACCTTATGCAAATTGGGTATTTAACTAGAACTCATCGCGGCAGGATGGCGACAAAGGCAGCATACAAGCATTTAGGATTCACGCCGCCTAATGAACAATTGTCATTATTGTAATTATGGGCATTGGGCATTGGGCATGGGGCATGGGGCATGGGGCATGGGGCATTGGGC
>NZ_JAIVFR010000611.1 GCF_020829685.1 Nostoc sp. CHAB 5715
ATCACCAAATCAGAAGCAAAGACTTAAAACGATTTCTTCAAAACCCACCCCAACGTATTAAGAATCGCATTGCTGCGATTGATAAAGATGCTATCGAATATTTAGTGGGGAAACTCGTATGATTGACTACATTAACGCGCTGACAACAAACTGGTATCTCTCTCCACCTTGGAATCAAACAATTCCACCTGTTGCAGTTAATTTACTTGAAAGAGTATACCTCAGAACTACGAGGAGATTTGGTTACTGCTGCGGTATTCAGTGGAAACATGAAACTTGGTTTTATACAGTTGATTGCGGTAAAGAAATCCTTCACGCTACACAAAATCAAATCATCGGGACTGGAGGGTTAGAAGCCATCACTGTGCAAAAACCTGCTTTTGTTCTGGGCGAAAGAGTGATGCTCTGTTCTCACGATAAAGGAACAAAACAACGGCTGATTTTGGGGATTGGGCTGGTGAATAACTCTTGGTTTTACCTTGTTGAATTGATGTCGCCAACCTTAACTCAATCACGGACTATATCTAATCATTTTTCACTGGTTGGTGAAAAAAGCTTGGTGCGGGTAAATGCTTGAGTTTCTTAGATTGCAATTCCTCGAATTCACTGTTTGAACAATAGCCAGGAAGTTAATTATGTTGATACACAAATGGCGTGACTCAGATATTAACCAAATGCCAGAAGTTGGGCAACTAGGCAAATACAGCATACCCAAGGGCTACGTGAATGCAACTCAGATGTGCCATGCAAATAATAAGTCTTGGGGGCATTACAAAGAAAGGAAGTCCACAAAAGCTTACTGGACGGCACTTTCAAACGACATCGGAATTCCGATATCGTCTCTTGTAATCGAAGTTGATGGCTATGGTAGTTCTCAAGGTACTTGGATTCATCCAGAAATCGCAATTGATTTAGCTCAGTGGGTTTCTGTCGAGTTCCGCATTTGGGCTAACAGAACCTTAATGAAAGTGATGATGAATCAAGAGCCTGTACAACAGCAGTCAATGACTCAAGTACAGTTACTTGCTGCTCTAGCACAACAACTGGCAGAGCAAGAACAGCATTTACTCCAACAACAACAGCAACAGACTGAATTTTTACATCGGCTTAAAGCGGTTGAAGTTGAGCAAGACAGAGTGAATACACCATGCGGTCACAAATATAGTGTTGTTGGATTCGCCAATCTTCAAGGTTTAGAAATCTCGGTTAAAGAAGCGGGTACTAAAGGTCGAAAAGCCAGTGCATTGTACCGAAAACAGGGAATAGAAATAGAACGCATTCATGATCCACGTTTTGGAAAAGTTGGTTTATATCCAGAAAGCGTGTTGATTGAGGTTTTCTCTACAGGTCAAAACTAACAGCAACTCCTTCAGTACACATTCTTTAGCTGGAGAAAACACCATGCAACAACTTAGTTTATTCACTGAATCAACCCCAGTTTTACCAGTAACCTATTACCCCGATTTCTTAGGAATTGAACAAGCAAATGAACTCTACCAACACTGCTTGAAACTGGAATGGCAGCAAAATCAAATCAGGATAGCGGGTAAAACAATGCCCGTCCCCCGCCTTGAATGCATTTATGGGGACTACGGATGTGATTACCTTTACTCTAACAGCGTGTTTTTGAAACCCCTGACTTGGACAGATACTCTGTCTAAGTTACGAGATAGAATCACCGCTTTGACTGGTTACAAGTTTCGCATAGTTATCGGCAATCAATACCGCAGTGGCCAGGACAGCATCGGTTGGCACGCTGACAACGAACCATCGATGGGATTTAACCCTGTGATTGCATCAGTCAGCTTGGGGTCATGTCGCAAATTCCAGATCAAACAGAGAGATGGCAAACCCACTGACTTCTGGCTGGAACACGGCAGCTTGCTTGTGATGCACCCTGGCTGTCAGTCCACACATCTGCACCAAATTCCGAAAACCAACAAAGTCGTTAGCACGCGAATTAATTTGACCTTTCGACCACACACGGGAGGCAAGAGATAACGCTGTAGCTGGCTGTTGAGGATTTCATAGCCAGTACAAGCTCTCCACTTCAAGTTTAACCAGCGGCATGGGTGCAATGCCGCTCCATTTCCATGCGTCAAAAAATAGAGGAAATACATCATGCTTCGTATAAATGAAACCGATTCTCAAGCTCTACACTTACAAGAATGGCTCAACAGTGGAGTTGACAAAGAAATCATTGCCCTGAATGTGCGATCGCTCTACGGCACAACACCTTACGAATATCTGCTCTATAGTCCCAAAATCTCCCGTCGCAATGATGGGCGCTTACGAGACAGAGACTTGAAAAAATACCAGCACATAGAACTCGGTGGCTGGTGGTGCAGTGGCGTTGACCCGCTCAACAACTACGTCCTGATGATGTGGGGCTGTTTCAAACCCGACCACCCCAGACGCGACCGCCAAAAAATCCACAAGTTCATCAAATACGAACACCCATACAGAGAAGAGACACGCACTTTTTTCCTCTTAGTACCGAATCGCATCTGGGTAAAAGTATCCCTACGTTGCGGCATCCCTATCACCGAAGAAGACCTACAGCACCCTGGCGGCTTCTGGCACTGGGTTTGGCGGCACAACGTACCAGTTACAATTGTAGAAGGTGTCAAGAAAGCAGGGGCGTTATTGACTGCTGGCTATGCTGCGATCGCAATTCCTGGCGTTAACGCCGGATACCGCACACCTACTGATGAATACGGTACTGCCATCGGTAAGCCATCCCTCATCCCCGACTTGAAACATTTTGCAACAGAAGGCAGACAGGTCAATATTTGCTTTGACCAGGATAACAAGCCAGAGACAGTCCAGCGAGTCAGAACCGCTATCAGTCGTATGGGACGGTTGCTGGTAAATGAGGGTTGTTCGCTGCGAGTGATTGATTTACCATTTGGACAAGAGAAAGGGGTTGATGATTTTATCGTTGCCAAGGGTCGAGAAGCTTTTGATGCGCTCTACAACACTGCTGTTGCACTGGAGTTATGGGAGATTAAGCTGTTCACTCTGCTGACTTACCCGCCGTCAATCGCACTCAACCAAAGATTCCTCGGACAGCTTCTCGTCCCCGAAGGCGAAAAACTAATTATTCTCAAAGCTCCCAAAGGCACTGGTAAAACCGAATGGCTGGCAACTGAGGTGGCGAAAGCACACGACCAAGAGAGACGGGTATTAATCATCACCCACCGTATTCAATTAGGGGAGGCATTGTGCAATCGCTTCGGTGTTAACTATGTTACCGAAGTTCACACTTCCGAAACAGGCACATTACTAGGATATGGGGTGTGTGTTGATTCGCTACATCAAGAGAGCCAAGCCCGTTTTAATCCCAATGACTGGGCAAATGATGTCATAATTATTGATGAATGTGACCAAGTATTCTGGCATTTGCTCAACTCTGGTACTGAAGTGCAAAAACGTCGGGTATCCGTTCTCAAAAACCTCAAACAACTGGTACAGAATGTTTTAGGCAGCAGTCAGGGAAAGATTTATCTATCAAGCGCTGATGTATCCGACACAGATGTAAAGTATGTTTTATCACTCGCTGGGGAATATCGAGTTAACCCGTTTGTAATCGTCAACAACTATCGACACGTAGCCGGAAACTGTTACAACTATTCTGGCAGTAACCCGAAGAATCTCATCGCTGCACTCGACAAAGCGATTTCTAAAGGGGGGCATCATTTACTATGCTGCTCTGCTCAGAAAGCAAAGTCCAAATGGGGAACCCAGGCACTTGAGGAACGGTTTCGCTGCAAATTTCCACACCTACGGATTCTGCGAATAGACAGCGAATCTGTTGCTGATCCATCTCATGCGGCTTTCGGCTGTATCGCTCACCTGAACGAAATTCTCACCCAGTATGATTTGGTTATCGCTTCTCCAAGTTTAGAAACTGGCGTATCCATCGACATTCGAGGACATTTCAGTGCTGTTTGGGGAATATTTCAGGGAGTGCAGCCGGTTAACTCCGTGCGTCAGATGTTGGCAAGGGTTAGGGAGACAGTTGACCGTCATATCTGGATCAGAGAATGGGGGATGTTGGTTGTGGGGAATGGCTCTACATCCATAGGAGGATTGTTGAGAAGTCAACACGTTGCAACACAAGCGAACATTGCGCTGTTGTCGGCGGCGGACAATGACGATTTGAGCTATGTTGACCAGAACTTCCAGCCAGATTCATTGCAGACTTGGGGTAAGCGTGGTTCTGTAATCAACGTAGAAATGCGGCGTTATCGAGAGTCTGTGCTTGCGGGTTTGGTCGAAGATGGGTACACCGTTATTGATGCAGCCGATGTTGATGATGAGGAGAGTGGGGCAGTAATCGAGTCGGTTAAGGCGGCAAGTGAGGAATTGTATGCTGCGGAGTGTAAAGCGATCGCTAATTCTGATGAACTCTCTGGGGCTGAACTCAAAAAGCTGCAAGACAAAAGAGCGAAAACCAAAACCGAACGACATCAGCAGCGCTTGGCTGAATTATCCCGTCGCTATGAAATTGAAGTTACGCCTGATTTGGTCGAGAAAGATGACGATGGGTGGGTGCGACATGCAATACTTTTCGGTTAAGAATTAAGCAGTATTAATAATGGAAAAATTAAGTGGTGGATGTTGAGTAGCAGTGCCACGATGAATAGGCTTCTTGGATGGAAACTTAGAGCGAGTTTTTTTGACTAGTC
>NZ_JAIVFR010000612.1 GCF_020829685.1 Nostoc sp. CHAB 5715
CCATCACAAGTATTTCCGTATAACTGCTAGGTACAGTAATGTAGGGTGGGCTTTGCCCACCATATCCGGGTTTTGGTGGGCAAAGCCCACCCTACGTGTATTTCAAAAATCAAATAGGAGTCCTATATTAAGTTGCACACTGCGCGATTATCGTAACAATGACTGATTAGGCGTTAACTGGCTCTCAAAACGGCTGTAAACAACTTGGGTTGGATACCAAGAAGAAAACCAGTACAAATCTTGAATAACTTTGCAATAACTACTCCCATCTGCTAACTCAAAGTGAACCAGACCTAAATTATTAAATCCAACTACTTCTCGCCCCTCCTGAACCCAACGAAATTTCCAAAACATCAGGGGTTGTAACCATTTCCATTTGGCATTTTCGGCTCGTTTCCAGGGAGCTATCAACGATGATATATCTGCTTTGAAGCGAGAAGTCTGAACGCTGTTTCGAGGTATCCACTCCAACACACAATGCCACTCAGAGTTAGTCAGCAACTGGCGATTATGGTGTAATTGTTTCTCTGAAATTTCTACCATATTGGGTGGATTGATCCAACCTATCCAATGTCGCACTTTTTCTGGTAGCAGCCAATGTTTCAATCGTGTATGAATGAGCCGCGTCAAAATCTCTTCATTCTTCAATGCACTAGCGGTTAATTGCACCAAGACAGACTGTAATTTGGAATGAGTGCGTGTATAAGATAAGCGAGCAACAGAACTGTAGTGAATATCTCCTGATAGAATAACGACTTGTTGACGTTCTTCAAACAAAGTAGTTAGAAATTCCGCCAGTGCTTCAACATTAATGTTCCAAGCATCTCCAACATCAGTTGAAAACACTTTCTCTTGTTGTAAATTCCAATGATGAATCCAATCAATCACTTGTAATCCAAATACATTTGTGGGAGCAATCACAAATGTAGTTTGAATCTGAGTTTGTTCAGCTATTTTTTGTAAAGGTAAAACTAGTTGTTGCTCAAAGGCTTTTGGACACAGCAGCATCGGCGGGGCGATTGGTTTTTGATCGGCTGGATAACCCCGCCAAGTGCGGGTATCCAGCACAATTACTTCATGGCGATCGCTCTGGACTGTGTAGTGCCAAGTGATTGCTTCAGGATGTCGATCCAGAATGAATACTGCACCATCTCGGACTAAAATAGGTAAATCTGTGTGGGGATCGTTGGCTGGCATACCTACATAACGAGCGATCGCCTGATCAGCCTTTGCATCTCTGCCTTGGGAAGCTGACCAAGCTTGTGCCGCCGCCAACAGCTTTTCACCGGATTGACCTTCTGCAAATTGCTCAGGTGTATTGCCCCAACCTTGAAATACCGTGTAAGCTAACAATGCATTTTGGACTATTCTTCGCCCCAAGGGACGCCCCAGGACTCGCAAACACCAAGCTTGGTTTAAATTCCAGTCATCAGTAACATCATGGTCATCAAAGATAGTGTACATGGGGATATTGGCAAGGGCGCGGCGCACTTTCCCAAGGGTATAAATGAATTGGCGCAAATGCCGGACTTGTCGGTTCCACTTCTTGATAGCATGGCGATCGCGCGTTACTTGATGTCCTTTGGGAAATGCGGCTGGCCAGCACACTGGCGACCAAGCTAGTAAATAAGTAGCGTAATACTCCCCCAGGCTGAAAAGATGGCTGTTAACTTTCTCAGATTTATTATGTAATCCTGCGGTCAATCCAGCTTGATTTGTCGCCACATCAGCCCGTTCTCCGGGGGATAGCTGCTGGGGAGTGCAGTACACTCCATTCACAGGAAGTTGTTCTTCCCAACCCAAGAGGGCATCACCAAGAGTACTGGCAACCCACAGGGATGGTTCTGCTACATCATCGCCGTAAATTTGATCTCCGGTGAGGAATAGCTGGTGCGGACGGTGTTGGGGTTGATTTGCTTTTGCCTCAATTAAACTGTCAAGAATCGGCAGTGCATCAAACCCATGACCATGAGGTTTACGGCAAGAAGCATGGATAATTTGCAAATCTTGCAGACGGTTTGGCGGCAGAACAAAGGTTGGTTTTTGATGTTCAAAGTAGCTGATGCTGATTGTAGCAGAGGAGTTTGAGCATAATGCTTGCTGTAGCGTTTGCTGCGTTTGGTCAGCGAGAGTAAATTGGAGGTCGTATGCATAGATGCGGTTATTAATTAAACGATACCCCTCCATAGACCGAGCCGTTATAGCAACAATGTGAAGGTACTTGCCCAAAGCAACCGTAGAGCGTTGCCCCTCTAATAAGCAATTTCCTAGTGCTTCACCATCAGTTGTTGTGTCATAAACCTTGAGTTTTACCTGACAAGACTGTTTCAGTGCCACCCATACCGTTACTAACTTCGGTTCAGTATGTTTTAGAATTGGCCCCGCTAAAATTAGTGGCAGTTTTTGTAAAAACTCGTCGCCAGCTTGATATTTCATTGCAAAGAGTTGACATGATGGTGTTTTGGATGATCCTGCTTTATTTATAATCCAATCACCAAATGGGGACGAGTGTTTCGCCAGTCCTCAATCTGACACGCCTCATAATGAGCGATGCCAACTCTACCAGAGGCTTGTCTGCGACACGCTCTTGCTAGCTTGCTTCCACGTTCGCGCAGCGTCCCGTAGGGAAGTGATACGCCAACGGTGGGCTATGCCTACGCAAAACTGTAAAATATGCTCATCAACTGTAAAACCAGCTGCCTTGAAAACCGACAGTATCTTTTATCGCATCTTTCAAAGCTTGCCCACCACGTTCTTTGAACTCATTAACCAACCGCCATCACTGGCCAGTGCTTACCAATTTTCTTCAGTCGAAGTCAAACAACTGGCATTTAGAATTGATGGTGTATTTTTACCCAATACTCCAGAATTACCCATTTATTTTGCTGAGGTGCAATTTCAACCAGATAAAAAAATTTATTCCCGTTTATTTGCCGAAATCTTTAACTATCTTGACAAAACTGAATTAACTAACACCTGGCGTGGTGTTGTCATCTTTCCCAATCGCAGCGTTGATACTGGAGATACAGAGAGATATGCAGAATTACTTAACTCACAACGAGTGACTCGCGTTTACCTGAACGAGTTAAGCTCAATTCCCACATCATCTATCGGGATTGAGACAGTAAAACTAATCATCGAACCAGAATCAACTGCAACAACGAAAGCTATAGAGATTGTAAACAGCGCCCGAAAAGAAATTCTCAATGCCGCCCAACAGAGGGAAATTATACAATTGATAGAAACGATATTAATCTACAAATTGCCGCGCTTGAGCCGGGAGGAGATGGGAAAAATGTTCGGATTAAGTGAGTTAAAGCAAACTAGATTTTACCAAGAAGTTTTTGCAGAGGGTAAAGAAGAGGGTAAAGAAGAAGGCAAGCTAGAAGGCAAGTTAGAAGGAAAGTTAGAAACAATACCTCAGCTATGGGCGCTAGGATTGAGTATTGAACAGATAGCTCAAGCGCTAGGTTTGGACGAACAAGTTGTTAGGCAAGCTGTACAATCGAAATCATAAAATGATGAAGAGTAACCAAAATGGTTTGCTGGTTTTGGCAATTTTACTATAGGAGATTCCATATAATAACTCTTGTGGAATAAACGTCTCGCCCGTCCCATAAGAGTCATTATTTTAATTAATTCCGAGCGATACCTTCTTGACGCGCTGCTTGTTGTACAGCAGCAGCAACAGCAGTGACGACGCGCTCATCAAAGACGGAAGGGATAATATGTTCCCGATCCAAGTCTGAAGGCTTGACTAAAGAAGCGATCGCATTTGCAGCTTCTAGGTACATTGTGGTGGTAATTGTATGGGCCCGACAATCTAAAGCACCACGGAATACCCCAGGAAAAGCTAAAACGTTATTGATTTGATTCGGGTAATCACTGCGACCGGTAGCGATCACAGCTACATCTTTGCTGATTAATTCTGGCTGAATCTCTGGAATCGGATTTGCCATTGCAAAGATAATTGGATCTTTCGCCATCGAATGCACCATTTCTGATGTCAAAACTCCCGGTGCGCTGACACCAATAAATACATCTGCTCCTTGCATTGCACCCGCTAATGTACCCTGAGCTTTCACGGCAAATTCGAGTTTTTCTTCTGTCAAATCGGTGCGACTGGTAGAGATAATCCCTTTAGAGTCGCACATCCAGATTTTTTCTGCCCCAGCTTTACGGAGTAATCGAGCGATCGCCACTCCAGCCGCCCCAGCACCATTAATCACGATGCGGATTTGGGCCATTGACTTATGTACCAGTTTCAAGGAATTAAACAATGCTGCCAAGGTGACAATTGCTGTACCATGCTGATCATCATGAAAAACCGGGATATCTAACTCTTGGCGCAATCTCTTTTCAATCTCAAAACAGCGAGGTGCAGCGATATCCTCTAAATTCACGCCCCCAAAAACTGGCGCGATATTCTTAACTGCCTGGATAATTTCTTCTGTATCTTGGGTGGCGAGACAAATGGGAAAAGCATCTAGCCCCGCAAATTCCTTAAATAGCATTGCTTTGCCTTCCATGACTGGGAGAGCAGCTGCTGGGCCGAGATTTCCCAATCCCAAAACGGCACTACCATCGGTAACAATGGCAACAGTGTTTTGTTTGATGGTTAATTTGTAAACTTCCTCTGGATCTTGAGCGATCGCTGTACAAATTCGACCGACTC
>NZ_JAIVFR010000613.1 GCF_020829685.1 Nostoc sp. CHAB 5715
TTTCTATGTCATCATCAGGATCGTAGCCCCAAACTTCTCTGAGGATTTCGCTAGGAGAAACTGTTTGACCGTGGCGTTGCAATAAGCAGTGAAGTAACTCAAATTCCAAGTGAGTCAATTTCACCGTTTCATTGAACCATATCGCCTCAAATCTTTCGGGAACGAGGGTGAGTGAGCCATAGTTGAGAATTTCACTATGCTTTGCTGCTTGGGGAATGCGGTCAGTCCGCCGCAAAAGTGCTCGCACCCGCGCTAGCAGTTCTTCAACTTCAAAAGGTTTGGTGAGGTAGTCATCGGCGCCAGCATTGAAGCCTTCCACCTTGTCCTGAGTTTGGCTCAAAGCCGTCAACATTAACACGGGAATCTCAGAGGTGCGATCGTCTCGGCGCAGGCGTTGGCAAACGGTAAACCCATCTACTCTGGGCAACATTAAATCGAGCATGATCAAGTCTGGTTGCAGCTGGAGAGCCAGCGCTTGACCTTTGATGCCGTCTTCAGCTTGACTAACATCGTAGCCAGCCATTTCTAATCTGCCTTGGCTGTAGCAACTTCCGCCTTCACGTTTGAGTGTTTCGCGCAGGCTGTAGCAACTTCCGCCTTCACGTTTGAGTGTTTCGCGCAGGCTGTAGCAACTTCCGCCTTCACGTTTGGGTGTTTCGCGCAGTCTGTAGCAACTTCCGCCTTGGCTGTAGCAATTTCTGGCTTCACGTTTGGGTGTTTCGCGCAGTCTGTAGCAACTTCCGCCCTGACGTTATCAAAAGTAGCTGTAAATTACTGAAATTCTAAGTTTCTTGATAAAAATCAATAATTTTACGTATGACAACTTTTTAAACAATTGTCCACTATAGAGTTATGTAAATTTGAAAAATGAGTAACAATTATGGCAAGACCAAAACGTAATTCACGTATTCTTGGCAAAGCTGAAACACGTCTAGCAAGCATTAAATCTATCAATTCAAGTCTAGATGTCGGAGAGGGATTGTCAGTCAAAGATTATACTGTAAAAATCGAAAGCCTGCGACAATCTCTAGAAGCATATAATACCACCCTCTCCAATATTGATATCTTGCTAACCCAGATTCTTGAAAATGAAGAAGATTTGGCAGACTATTCTGAGAAATTTTTGCGTGGTATAGCTTATAAATTTGGTAATAATAGCTATGAGTATCAGATGGCTGGAGGTACTCGTAAAAGCGATCGCAAGCGTATTGTGCGTCAAAGTGTGGTTTCTGCTCTCGGTCAACCTGCTCCTACTGGTATGCAAATCAACTAGGATATCGCAGTCTTCAATCATTAGTAGAGACTAGCAATTGCTAGTCTCTACATCTAGATTATTGCATGAGAATCTGACGGATTAGAATGCTCATTACCTCATCTGGGTTATCGGTGGGTACTAGTAGACTCCAGTCCCCAACGTTGGCGTAGCCAATTACTTGCAAATAGTGGATGGTGCTGGTAACGGCTTTGGCAGAACCAATCAATGTATGTTTAATCGGTTCTCTTCGGGGTAATGGCTGTCGGGTTGGTTGATGGCTGGCGGGTGTATCTAAATTTTCCCCAGACAAAAACTGTTCTAACTTGGACTGGGCAGATTCTGGTAATTGTGACATGATGATATTCATACTCCGATATTGGGGTTTTTATAAAGGCGATCGCACACTTCTTTGCGGGATGAGGCGATCGCCTTTATCGATCTTGGGGTTTAGATTGAGGCGATTGCTGTCTTCTTTGCGGGATTTGGCCATCGCTTCAACCATACTTTAATATTAAAGTATAATTTTATACCTGTCAAGCGTATTTTGAAAAATATTGCACTTTTTTTGATGGGAGGCGATCGTTTTTGCAGGGATAAGTTTGTGGGTTGAGGGCGATCGTTAAAAAGCAAGTTATCTTGATAATTTTTTATCAAAAAGCCTGATTTTTACTGATATATTTGAGCATAATTCTGAAAATTGCTCATTTGACGTTGTAGCTTGCTCTATTAGTGTCAAGTATTTTTAGTGATTAATACTTAGATATATGCAACTGAGGTTATTTGCTCGCGTATTACCAGGGGTAGCAACAACTTCCGTGATTTCAGCTTTAGCTTTGGCAGTTGCCACTACCACAAGCAACCAGCCGAGTTATGCTAGAAATAACAAATTCTTTTGCACGCAGGAACGCGGTGTACCAGTTACTAAAGTACGCACCTCACGGGGAAATGAGACATTCATCCGTTGGGTAGTTAAAGATTTTAAAAAATTTCCACCCTCAGAACGTTGTAAGATTGTCTCCACAAGGCTGCAACGCTATTACGATAATGGTTCACTTTTCATCAGGAGTGAATTTAACTTCAACAATCATCCAGTTTTGTGCATTGCCAATCGTAAAGGCATACCTTGTACTTCAGATAATGTACTAGTCACCCTCAAGCCAGGAACTGATTTAGGAAGAGTCTACCAGCAGATCATTGCTTTTCGCCGTGGTGTTGCAGGTAAACCTTTGGATTTAACTGGCAAATGTCGCCCTTATACTGAGTATGACGGTGATTTGTATCTTGATGTTAAGCGACTAGTAGATGACAAGCAGTGTGGTCAATAGACTTTTGCGTTTAGCAATCTCAAAACAGAGTCTGTATAATCTTGCTTCTAGTTGGCAGTTCTTTGGGGAGTTTACTTTAACATGATCTGGCAATGGCTCAAAAACGGACTTGGGTACACAGTCTGCTTGCTAATTTGTCTTGCTGGTATTTCCTTAGCATTGCCAAAACAGCAAAGAATTTCTAGTGATGTTACCAAACTTTCTCAGACATCAACTCCGCTTTCACCAGAACAATTACAACTATTGGCAAAGACAATCACTGTCAAAATATCTGCAAAAGAGTTACTCGGTTCAGGAACTCTGCTGCAAAACAAAGGACAAATTTATACAGTGATAACTAATGTCCATGTCTTAAGAACAGCTAAACCTCCCTATCAAATTCAAGCACCAGATGGGCGTGTCTATCAAGCTTCTGTGTTGCAGGTTGCGGAATTTCAGAAGGAAGATTTGGCTGTGTTGCAGTTTCGTAGCCCTTATGTAGTTTATACAATTGCTAATATCAAAGATGCATCTAGCTTGCAAATTGGGGATGAGGTTTTTGTTGGTGGATTTATATCTAATTTAACTAATCAAAAGCTGTCTCCCCAAGCAGCAAAAATCTTTAACAATCAGTTTGTCTTTACCTCTGGTAAAGTCACTTTATTGCTAGAAAAAGCTTTAGAGCAAGGCTACCAGATTGGGTATACAAATGATGTTCGTAAAGGGATGAGTGGTGCACCATTATTAAATGTATATGGTGAAGTTGTGGGTATCAATAGCTTACATAAAGACCCACTTTGGGATACTCCAGAAGTTTATCAGGATGGTTCCCAACCGGATAAATCATTACAAGAAATAATTACACGTTCTAGTATGGCTGTACCTATTAGAAAAGAAGTATTACAAAATCATTGGGAGAAGAAATCATGAGGTTTGCGGGTGGACTTCCGGCAGTATTATTTGGTACAGCAATTGTCGTTGTGCATCTGCAAATCGCCACGGCGTTGAAACCCACAGAAATTAGTCCCATCGCTCAAAAAATTACAGTTCGTATTGATGGAACAGGTACAGGTTCTGGCGTAATTATTGAACGCCAAGGCAATACTTACACCATTCTCACAAATTGGCATGTGGTGCAATTTGAAGGTAGCTACACAGTTCAAACACCAGATGGTAAACAATACACCTTTAACAGTAGCCAAGTGCAATCATTCCTAGGTGTTGATTTGGCGACATTTCAGTTTACTAGCAACCAAAATTATAGTGTTGCAGAAAAAGGAAATTCTGAAAACTTAGTCACTGGGGCGTTAAATATAGTGCCTTGGAAAACATTCTTCATCTCATCTGCCAACTTCTGATAGTTAATGACACTTGGCTGTTGCGGTTGAGACTTTAAGTTATCGGCTTGTTGCTGTATCAATTGAATAAAATTAGGATTGGGTTCAGCTTTAGCTGCTGTTGCTACTTCTTGTGCAGCTTGAGCCAGTTCAGGATTAGCTTTGGCAGCAGATTCTACCTCTAGTAAAGCTTTGCCATAATCGAGAGGTTGTTCTGGCATTTGTTCAATAGCAACTACAGTATGGGGAGACTGTTTTTTGAGGGTGACGAGAAACTTGCCAGCCCGATCCCATAAAGCTTCACCTACCTTTTCGCCTGTCTTTTCTAAGGCTTTGATGGCAATTACAGAGCTAAGAGCGATCGCCGCAGTAGTTAAAGGTTCCATATGCTATTTAAATGACTTCAATGAAGTACATACAATAATTCGTAGGGTAGCACAGCTGTGCTACCCTACTAACCTGAATACTCACTACTTACAATTGCTGCGGTGATTTCATTCAACGACTGTTACCGAAGCCCCTTCATTTGCTGGAGGTACACCGGGTAATTCAAGACAGTATCCAGCACCATATACTGTCTTGATATAGCGGGGGTGGCGGGGATCTGGTTCTAACTTAGTTCTCAAGTGGCGAATATGGACTCGAATCGTTTCTATGTCATCATCAGGATCGTAGCCCCAAACTTCTCTGAGGATTTCGCTAGGAGAAACTGTTTGACCGTGGCGTTGCAATAAGCAGTGAAGTAACTCAAATTCCAAGTGAGTCAATTTCACCGT